>JANNSM010000200.1:0-6264 GCA_031402635.1 Bacteroidota bacterium
CACGAGGCGGCCGTCCTTCAAAACGGCGAACACGTTCGCGCTCGCGCACTCCTCGATGTTTTTGTGCGTAAGGCCGTCGAGGTAGAGCGCTTCGTCGTCCCCGGCTTCGTGGACTGCGCGCCGGGCGCGCAGCGTCGAGGCGTAATTCGCGGCGCACTTGGCGTTCCCTAGCGCTCCGGGCGGCACGCGGGCGCCATCCTGGAGTTTTCTACGGCGTTTTCCGGGTATCTGAATTCGCTTTCGGCTTTGGGGTATTGGTATTTCTGAGCTTGTTGCAGGCGGGGTCTCGCTACTTCACGGTAGCTGGATTATGAAGAAAGGCCCAAAGTCGAGCCGGACAAGGAGTTGATCGCGGAAGATGATGTCTTTCGGACTCCCTTTGTCTTCTCCCTTTGTCTTCCTATCTTTGCCGTCCCAAAATTTGCCGGTTAAAATTTCGAGATCGCATGCCCACGATTCAGCAATTGGTCCGCAAAGGCCGCAATGTCATTAAGTCGGCGAGCAAATCGCGCGCACTGGACAGTTGTCCCCAGAAGCGGGGAGTCTGCACCCGTGTGTACACCACCACGCCCAAAAAGCCGAATTCGGCACTGCGTAAGGTGGCCAAAGTTCGCCTGACCAATGCCACGGAAGTCATTGCCTACATTCCGGGTGAAGGCCACAACCTTCAGGAGCACTCCATCGTGCTGATCCGCGGTGGCAGGGTGAAAGACCTACCGGGAGTGCGTTACCACATCGTCCGTGGGGCGCTGGATACGGCAGGGGTTAACGACCGGAAGAAAAGCCGTTCCAAATACGGAACCAAGCGACCCAAACCGGGTGCTGCTCCAGTTGCAGCGAAAGGCGCTCCGGCCAAAAAGGGCAAGAAATAATTCGATAGCATTTAGAGAAAGGATTTAGAAAGGATTTGGAAGGATTTGGAGAAAGCAATTAGCGAAAACCTGAATTCCAGATAAGCCAGCCAACGACGAGAAACGATGAGGAAGACTAAAGCCAAAAAGCGCCCGATTGCTCCGGATCCCCGGTATGGCGATGCCCAGGTTACCCAGTTCGTCAATAATTTGATGTACTCCGGTAAAAAGAGTGTCGGCTTCACCATTTTCTATGATGCCATGGACCGGATCGAACAGTCAACCAAGGAAGACGGTCATGAAATCTGGAAAAAGGCTCTGCTGAATGCCACCCCGAACGTGGAAGTGAAAAGCCGCAGGATCGGTGGAGCCACCTTTCAGATCCCCATTGAAATACGTCCGGAAAGACGCACCTCCATGTCCATGAAATGGCTGATCAGTTTCGCCCGCAAACGTTCCGGCCGTTCCATGGCCGAGAAACTGGCTGGTGAACTCATCGCCGCCTCCAAGGGAGAAGGTGCAACTATTAAAAGAAAAGAAGACACGCACAAGATGGCCGAATCCAACAAGGCATTCAGTCACTTCCGCGTCTAATCAGCCCGCCATAAGGTTCACACCATGTCAGTACGCGACCTCAATTTTACTAGAAATATCGGTATCGCTGCCCACATTGATGCGGGTAAGACGACGACTACCGAGCGTATTCTGTTTTACACCGGCATGACCCATAAAATCGGGGAAGTGCACGATGGTGCTGCCACCATGGACTGGATGGAACAGGAGAAGGAACGGGGAATCACCATCACTTCAGCGGCGACCACCACCTTCTGGAAATACCTGGACCAGCAATACAAGATCAACATCATTGACACCCCCGGCCACGTGGACTTTACCGTTGAGGTGGAGCGTTCGCTTCGCGTCCTCGATGGAGCCGTAGCCCTTTTCTGTGCAGTTGGCGGTGTGGAGCCCCAGTCGGAGACCGTTTGGCGCCAGGCCAATAAATACGGAGTTCCCCGCATCGGTTTTGTCAATAAAATGGACCGTTCCGGTGCCGACTTCCTCGAAGTTGTGCGTCAGGTTAAAACCATTCTGAAAGCCAACCCGGTGCCGATCCAATTGCCGATCGGAGCGGAGGAGACTTACCGGGGCGTGGTTGACCTGATTGGCAACAAGGCCATTGTTTGGGACGATGAAACCCTGGGAGCTAAGTACAGCGTCGTTGATATCCCGGCAGATATGGTCGATCAGGTCATGGAATACCGCGAAAAACTGGTTGAAGCAGTCGCCGAATACGATGACAAGTTGCTCGAGAAGTTTTTCGAAGATCCGGACTCCATTACGGAAGACGAGATGATCGCCGCCATTCGCTCTGCCACCATTGACATGGCCATCATTCCGATGATGTGCGGTACGGCTTTCAAGAACAAGGGCGTTCAGATCCTGTTGGATGCCGTGGTTCGCTACCTGCCTTCGCCGATGGACCTTCCACCGATTATCGGTATCAACCCGCGTACCGATCAGGAAGAACTCCGCAAGCCGGATGTCAATGAGCCTTTTGCCGCTCTGGCTTTCAAGATTATGACTGACCCCTTTGTGGGTCGCCTCTGTTATTTCCGCGTCTATTCCGGTCGTCTTGATGCCGGTTCTTCGGTGCTCAACACCCGAACCACCAAAAAAGAACGGATCTCGCGGATTCTGCAGATGCACGCCAATAAGCAGATTCCGATGGAATTCATCGAAGCCGGTGACATCGGAGCTGGCGTTGGATTTAAAGAAATCCGCACGGGTGATACCCTTTGCGACGAAAAACATCCGATCGCGCTGGAGAGCATGACTTTCCCCGAGCCGGTGATCGGGGTGGCGGTTGAGCCAAAAACGCAGGCAGACGTGGATAAACTCGGCATGGCACTGGCCAAACTCGCCGAAGAAGACCCCACCTTCCGCGTCAATTTCGACGACGAAACCGGTCAGACCATCATCCGTGGAATGGGCGAGTTGCATCTCGAAATCATTCTTGACCGCCTCAAGCGCGAGTTCAAAGTTGAAGCCAACCAGGGCGCACCCCAGGTAGCGTTCAAGGAAGCTGTCACGTTGGCCGTTCGCCACCGGGAGACCTACAAGAAGCAAACCGGCGGTCGCGGCAAGTACGCCGATATCCAGTTTGAACTCAGCCCGGCCGACGAAGGGGTGGTTGGGCTTCAGTTTGTCAACGACATCAGCGGCGGTTCCATTCCCAAAGAATTTGTTCCCTCGGTCGAAAAAGGTTTCAAGGCCGCAATGACCACCGGTGTTTTGGCCGGTTATCCGGTTGACAGCCTCAAAGTGCGCTTGTTTGACGGGTCCTTCCACGCGGTTGACTCCGACCAGTTGTCCTTTGAGATTGCCGCCAAAATGGGGTACCGCGAGGCCGCCCGCAAAGCCCGGCCTATCCTGCTGGAGCCGATCATGAAGCTCGAAGTGGTCACTCCCGAAGAGCACACGGGCGATGTCATCGGTGACCTTAACCGTCGCCGCGGCATGATGGAGGGCATGGATATGAAAGGCGGCGCCCAGGTGATCAAAGCCAAAGTGCCGCTGTCCGAAATGTTCGGCTACGTGACCCAGTTGCGGACCATCACCTCCGGCCGTGCTACCAGCATCATGGAATTCTCTCACTTCGCTCAGGCACCGGATTGGGTGGCTGAAGAGGTGATCGCCAAATCAAAAGGCAAAGTCAACGTTTAACGAAACCACAAGCGCCCAAGCGTCATGAATCAGAAGATTCGCATCAAACTGAAGTCTTACGACCACAACCTGGTGGACAAGTCCAGCGAAAAAATCGTCAAGACCGTTCGCAACACCGGCGCCGTGGTTTCCGGTCCTATTCCGCTGCCTACCCAGAAGAAAATCTTCACGGTGCTGCGGTCGCCACACGTCAATAAAAAAGCGCGTGAACAATTCCAGTTGTTCACCTACAAGCGACTCCTGGACATCTACAGTTCTACCAGCAAAACGGTAGATGCCCTCATGAAATTGGAATTGCCCAGCGGGGTGGATGTTGAGATCAAAGTCTAGTCAGCGATGAAAGGCATTATTGGAAAAAAGGTCGGCATGACCAGCTACTTCGCCGAAGACGGCCGCCAGCACAACTGCACGGTTGTGGAGGTTGGTCCCTGCGTAGTGGTTCAGAAAAAGGATGAAGCCACAGACGGCTACATTGCGCTTCAACTCGGCTATGGTGAAGCCAAAGACAAGCACACTACCAGGCCAATGGCCGGTCATTACAAAAAGGCCGGTGTCACCGCACGCCGCAAGCTGGTTGAGTTCCGGAATTTCCCGGCTGACCTCCAGGTTGGCGATGAGGTCAGGGTGGAAATTTTCGCTGAAGGCGAATCGGTCATTGTGACCGGAACGTCAAAAGGGAAAGGCTTCCAGGGTGTTGTCAAGCGCCACGGCTTCAGCGGGGTCGGTATGCGTACCCACGGTCAGCACAACCGGGGACGCGCTCCGGGATCGATTGGCGCTTCATCGTTTCCTGCCAAAGTGTTCAAGGGAATGCGGATGGGCGGCCAGATGGGCGATGTCAACATACAGATCAAAGGTTTGACCGTAATGAAAGTTTTGGCTGACAAGAACCTATTGTTAATCAAGGGATCGGTTCCCGGTGCTAAAGGTTCCTTCGTGGTTGTTGAAAGTAAAGCACCGGTGGCCCAGCCTGTCGTGGTAGCCGAAAACGCGGAAGCTCAAAGCGCCGAAGCATGAAACTGAGTATCAAAGACAACTCCGGCCAAGACACCGGAAAAACGATTGATCTGGCCGATGCCGTTTTTGGTGTTGAACCGTCTGATCATGCCATCTACCTGGATGTAAAACAACACCTGGCCAATCTTCGACAGGGCACGCATAAGGCAAAAGATCGCAGCGAGCTGTCGGGTTCCACCCGCAAGCTGAAGCGTCAAAAAGGCACGGGCGGCGCTCGGGCCGGGGATATCAACAGCCCCCTGATGCGCGGTGGTTCCCGGGTTTTTGGTCCGCGTCCGCACAAATACCATTTCAAGCTCAACCGGAAAGTCAAGCAACTCGCCCGCCGCTCTGCGCTCAGTTACAAGGCATCCGCGGCAGCCATTGTGGTACTGAAGGATTTCGAAATGGCAAAACCCAGAACCAAGGATTTTGCCGGTTTGCTGAAGAACCTGGGCCTGAACGACAATAAAACCCTGGTTATCCTCAGCGACGCCAACCGCAATCTTTTCCTCTCGGCAAGAAATCTGCCGGGTTCAAAAGTGACCGCAGCCAACCGGTTGAACACCTACGATATCATGAACGCCCAAACCCTGCTGATGATGGAAAGCTCGGTGGGTCTGCTCAACGAACAACTGTCCTGATCTCTGATCATCACGCCAACTGAACGCAATCATGGATATTCTGCTCAAGCCCATCATCAGCGAAAAGATGACCGATCAGGCGGAAAAACTGAACACATACGGCTTTGTCGTGCACAAGCGCGCCAACAAAATCCAGATTAAGGAAGCTGTTGAGCGCATGTACGACGTGTCGGTGAAAAGCATACGGACGATCCAACACGGAGGCAAGCACGGTTACCAGCGCACGCCATTCGGGATCAGCATCGGAACACGTGGCGCCCGAAAAAAGGCCTACGTAACCCTGCAGAAAGGCGATCAGATCGACTTCTACAGCAACATCTAATTCAACACCCAGCGACTTCGCGATGGCACTGAAGAAATATCGTCCGATCACTCCTGGAACGCGTTTCCGCGTAGGAAATGCCTATGCAGAGATCACCACGGACAAGCCGGAGAAAACCCTCCTGGCCGATCATAAAAGTTCGGGAGGGCGCAACAGCCAGGGGCGCATGACCACCCGTTATCGGGGCGGTGGACACAAACGCCGTTACCGCATCATAGACTTCAAACGCGACAAGAGCGGTATTGAAGCCACGGTGAAATCTATTGAGTACGATCCCAACCGGACTGCCTTTATTGCCCTGTTGGTTTATGCCGATGGCGAAAAGCGCTACATCATCGCTCCACAAGGCATTGAAGTGGACCGCAAATTGATGTCGGGTCCCGATGCTCTTCCGGAGGTTGGCAATGCCCTTCCCCTGGCAAAAATTCCCTTGGGTACCGTGATTCACGCCATTGAACTGCAGCCTGGACGAGGAGCAGTGATTGCCCGCAGCGCCGGTTCCTGGTGTCAGTTGGTGGCCAAGGAAGGAAAGTATGCCATCATTCGTCAGCCATCCGGCGAAACCCGGATGATCCTGCTGAGCTGCATGGCTGCAATTGGTACCGTATCCAATTCAGACAATAATCTGCAGTCGTTAGGCAAAGCCGGGCGCAAGCGCTGGCTTGGTCGCAGACCGCATAACCGCGGGGTTTCCATGAACCCTGTTGACCACCCGATGGGCGGCGGC
>JANNSM010000201.1:0-3495 GCA_031402635.1 Bacteroidota bacterium
CCCGCTGGGCGGCAACCGGACAGTGAAGTGGCGCTGGTGGTATAATCTTTTTATCACGTTTCTGGTTTCCGGAATCTGGCACGGTGCGGCATGGACCTTTGCTATCTGGGGCGCTTTACACGGTTTCCTGATGGTTTTCGGTCTCTGGACAGCCAATTTGCGCAATGGATTTATGCGGATCACAGGATTGGAGAAAATGCCGCGCCTTCGCTGGGTTATTGAAGTTGCGGTGGTTTTTCACCTTGTACTCATTGGCTGGGTATTTTTCAGAGCTGAGAATTTCCACGACGCAATAACAGTACTCAAGTCATTTGCACTGATAAGACCCAATGCGGTTGGTCCGTTGCTGGACAGTTTACAATCCTTTGGCTGGCTCGAATTTATTATCGGAGTAGGAGCTATCCTGACGATGGAATTTTTACACCTGATGCAGGAACGCGGAGTAAGCCTGCACCAGCGGGTAGGCTCATTTTCCATGCCGGTACGGTGGAGTTTGTATTTCCTTGCCACCATGGCGATCGTTCTTTTTGGCAAATTTTCCTCCCAGGCGGAATTCATTTACTTCCAATTCTGAGGCATGATCCTGCGATTCTTAGCCCGGTTATTTGCCTTCCTCGGCCTGGTGTTCATTGCCTCCGTGGCCATATTCTACCTGGTGCCCAATAATCAGAAGGCCTACCTGGCCGCTCTGCAGGACAAACAGGCCAGAATGGACAGTTTGCAGGCAACCGGAAAACCTAAGATGGTGCTGATCGGAGGTTCAAATGTCGCTTTCGGGCTCAACAGCAAAGAATTGGAACAAGCGTTCCATATTCCGGTGGTGAACATGGCTGTGCACGCCGGTCTCCGGTACGAATACATGATTCGCCAGGTTTCCGAATACCCTTCGAAGGGCGATGTTTACCTGATCTTCCCTGAGTTTTCGCAGATGTATGAGCCGCTTTCGATCGGCACGCCAATTCTCTACCAGAGCCTGGAAGTATTTCCCCAGGGATATGACTACTGCAACCAGGACGGACCGTTGGGCTATGTCAAATTGCGCGCCAATGCGTTTGTAGAAATCATTCAGTTGAAAGTCAAGCGCACGCTGGGAAGAGCAATGGGCATGGCCGAAAAAAATGCTTACCAGCGATCGGTTTTCGACCATTATGGCGATATCTGGTCACCCATGACGCTGAAATCCCGATACAAGCTGGATGATAAGCATATGGAAAAAGACCGCGGAATTCCGCCGAGCATGGATTTCATTCGGCTGACCAACGATTTTGCCAAAAAGGCGGAAGCCGCGGGCGCCACGGTATTGTTCTTGTTTCCGGCAATAGCCGAAGCCAAGTGGGATCCTGAAGTGGGACAATTCACGGAGGAGTACCTGAAGGCCAATCTCAAAATTCCGATCGTCAACGATCCGGCCAGCTACGTTTACCCCAACGAACTGTTTTTCGATACCAAGTACCACACTACCCAAGAGGGACGGGAAATTCGCACTGCCCAGACTATTGAGGACTTGAAGCCCTTTATTCGTTAGTACGCTTTGAACGGAACCGGTTGCCTGATGGGGTTAAATGGGCGCATATTTGCCCTATGCGACAGCGGTTCCTCCCGATTACATTTTTTTTGGCTGTTTTAGCGGGAATTACCGTTGCCACTGCTCAGCAGTACAAAGCCGTTACGGTAGATCAACTTGACGCACGGATCGCGGCTGGCCAAGACTCCGTGTTTGTCATCAATTTTTGGGCAACCTGGTGCGCGCCCTGTATTCGCGAACTGCCCTATTTTGACGAATTGCAAGCTGCTTATGCGCGTCAACCCCTGAAGGTATTACTGGTTTCGGTAGATGCTCCATCCAAGGCAGCTACTTCGCTTTCTTCCTTCCTCAAAAAAAGATCAGTGCAATCCGAAGTTCTTCACCTCAATGAAGCCAAGCCGCACGAGTACATTGACCGGATCGCGCCGGAGTGGTCAGGAAGCATCCCGGCTACCCTGATTCGTTCCCCGGCATTGGATCGTCGTCTCTTCCATGAGGGTGAAATGACTTCTGAAGAACTAAAAACATTAGTAAAATCTATAATTGATCAACCATGAAACACCCTATGATTAAAACCACTTTTGCGCTGGTGCTGGCAGTAGCCTTTAGTTCATTCCGCCCTTCGCCGGCATTAACTCCCGCTGAAGGCGAAGGCTATGATATCGGTTCAGAAGTGGCCGACATTCAATTGAAAAACATTGACGGCAAAATGGTTTCCTTCTCCGATTTCAAAAAGGAAAAGGGCCTGATCGTCATTTTCACCTGCAATACTTGCCCTTATGCAATTGCTTATGAGCAGCGCATCATTGACCTGGACAAGGCATTCCGCAGTCAGGGTTATCCGGTTGTGGCCATCAATCCCAACGACGTTAACCGGCAACCCGGTGATTCGTATGAAGCCATGCAGCAGCGGGCAAAGGAAAAGGGCTACACCTTTCCTTACCTGCAGGACGAAACCCAACAGGTAGCCAAAGCTTTCGGGGCAACCCGCACGCCGCATGTTTATCTGCTGACCAGGAACGACTCGGGTAACTTCCAGGTTTCCTTCATCGGTTCCATTGATGACAACTATGATGATCCAAGCCAGGTAGAAAATCACTTTCTGGAAGATGCCATCAAAGCGGTTGAAGGGGGTAAAGCTCCCGATCCGGCCAAAGTGAAAGCCATCGGCTGCACGATCAAATGGCGCGAAAGCTGATCAAAAAGCTGACCCATTGGCGCCGCAAAAAATTTCCGTTGTTTTTTTTGCGGCGAGTTGTTTCTTTTATTGTTGATGGTATATTCGCGTCCGCTGTGAATAAAATTGTACAGATTCATCATCATCATCTGACTTGCCCGATGGCGAGCCGGTGAAGGTGTGCTGAGTACAAAGCACTTCCTTGTTAACCCCAGGCCCGCCGGAACCGGCGGGCCTGTTTTTTTTAGGCCCAACGCAACCGGCGGATCGCAAAATGTACCCTCAATGATTCGCCTTGCCATACAGAAATCGGGACGATTGAATGCAGAAACACTACAGTTGCTCCAGGAATGCGGTATTCGTTTTCCGGACGGCGGCAACCAATTGCGCATTGCGGCAACGGGTTTCCCAATGGTTGTTTACCTGCTGCGCAACAGCGATATCCCGCGCTACCTTGACAGCGGAACCGTTGACCTGGCTATAATCGGCGAGAATACCCTGCTGGAAGCCGGCTCAGAAAGCCGGGTCCTGGAGCGGTTGGGCTTTGCGCGCTGCCGCCTGTCATTGGCAGTGCCATCGGATTCCGGATACAGCGGCCTGGATTGGCTGCAGGAACGCTGCATAGCAACTTCCTATCCCCGGAGCCTCAACCAGTTCTTGACCAGGCATGGTATTAGCGCAGAAATTCACGAAATCGGAGGCTCGGTCGAAGTGGCTCCCCGCCTTGGGCTGGCCGATGCCATCTGTGATCTGGTTTCTTCAGGCAGCACGCTGTTTGCCAACGGGCTTCGCG
>JANNSM010000202.1:0-16158 GCA_031402635.1 Bacteroidota bacterium
GGGCAATAGCCGTTTCCCCGGTCAGCAAACGCTTACAGTTTCCAAACCCCTGCTCGCGCAGGTGTTTCAGGCGGTTGAGGAGCATGCGCGCCAAACCGGTCGTGCCGTGACCTACAACATTGAATTGAAATCCCGACCCGAATGGGACGATGTGGTGCAACCCGGACCCGATAAAGCATTGCCGCTATTGCTGGCTGAATTGGGCAGGGCCGGCGTTTTGGAACGCTGTCACCTGCAAAGTTTTGATTACCGGGTGTTGAGGCTGGCCCGGCAAAGCAGGCCGGAATTGAGATTGGTTCAGTTGGTTGAAGAAAACCCCGACATGGGCGTGGAATTGAAGACCCTGGGTTTTGATCCCGAGGTTTACAGCCCCTCATTCAGCCTGGTGACATCCCAAATGATCAGGATGGCTCACCAGCGGGGAATCCGCGTTATTCCCTGGACGGTAAATGATCCGGAAGAGATGAAACGCCTCGTGGAAATGGGTGTGGATGGCTTGATTACCGACTATCCTGACCGCGCTTTAGCCTTGCCCGGCATGCGATGAGCAACCCCTGAGGTCCCTATATTCGCTCCGGTGAATAAGTGGCCGGCATACCATAGCCCGTTGACATGGCTTAAACGACTGGGGCTTTTTGCACCGGCACTGCTTCTTTTTTCCTGTGAATACCATTCGCGGGCCGTTGAAAATGGGAGCAATACCCTGGTTCTTGAGCCCGACACAGGACCCAGCATGGATGAAGCACGCATGGCGCCGGAGCGTCTTCCCCTGATGACATATGTCTTTCAAGGTCGGGGAGAAGATTTTCGGATCCGGTTTCCCGGGAAGCCGAAAGTGACCACGACCGTGATCCCGGCTCCGCAGGGGCCTATTGAACTGATCACAATTTCCTACGATTTCAGCATCACCAAAGCCTACTGGGCAAGCTATTCGGATTACCCCACCGAAGTTATCAGCAGCCGTCCGCCGCGGCAGATTCTGGATGATGCCCGCAAATCCGTCGTGGAAGGGCTGGGTTCCAATACTGTATTTGAAGTTATTTTCGACTCGGTCCGCCAGGATTTTCCTTCGCAGCGGTTCAGGGCACGGGACGCCCATTTCCACGCGGTCTATGAATTGATTCTGGTCAACAACAGGCTGTATCAGCTCGGTGTTCTCCGCGACGGCAAATACCCGCAGCCACAGGATCTGGAGGCATTTTTCAACGGCTTTGAATTGGTGGAAACGCCGCTTTAACGGAAGTGAAAAGAATTACCCACTGCGCGGAAACAAGACGCTCATCTGTTTAGCCTTTCTCCACCTCCAGCGCGGCATCAAAGCCGGCCTGATTAACCGTTTGGATTACTTCCTGCGGGCTGATATCGCCTTCAACGGAAAGAATTTTGTCAGGGTTTTGCGTGTCTACCGTCCAGGAAACAATGCGCTTATCGCCATTGAGTACTCCGGATACTGCTCGTATACAACTGCTGCAGTTGATATTGGTTTTGAATTTCATGGCGTGTTTACCGCGATTAAAAAGAAGCGGGATCGCCCGCGCAGCCGGTACTAAGCTGGACTGACGCCGGTGATCCCGCGAAAGAAAGTACTTAGTGCATACCGCTGTCTTTCTGACAGCACTCCGCAAGGTTGTCGTGAGCCACCGGGTTTGCGGGAATCCCGTCGGCATCGTAACCGGTTTCTGTAACCGCTTTGCGAATGGCATCCGCATCGGTGAGTTCCGGATCATATTCAACGGTAAGCACTTTGTTACCCAGATCAAGCCGGCTTTTGGTTACCCCTTCTGTTTTATCCATCGCTTTTTCAAGCGTCTGTTTGCAGGTGCCGCAAATCGCCGAAGTTTGAATTTCCACCGTTTGTTTATCTCCGCCTTCTGCTTTGGCGCTGGAGCAACCGGTGAGTGAAAATGAAGCCAGAAGCAGAAGAACGCCGCTCAGGGCTGCGAAAGGAAATTTCATGATTTTATGGTTTTGATGATCGTGTAAATCAACTTGGTTTTTTCTGTCTGCGTTAGCAATCTTCGTTAATTCAGGGTGAATTTTACCCCGGCATAAACATTTCGCCCCATAACCGGACCCCATAACCCCGCAGCATCAAAGTCTGATCCGAAGGGGTCATTGGCGCCGCGTATAGCATGGTGTTGGCTGAAATTGGTGATGTTCTCTGAGCCGACATAAACGCTCCACTGGGTAAAATTCCGCGTGATCTGCGCCAGCAACTGCGGGAAAACCGGCGATTCGGTGTCTTCAAAATCCAGCGGAAGTCTTGCGGGACCGGTAAGTTGCAGCGTTGCATCAGCCTGCCAGTCTTTCTTCGGGGTTTGATAACCCATGCTGATCAAACTGCGCCAGCGGGGCACAAAAGCTTCCGGCCTGAGCTCGCCGGCTGTTTGGGCGCGAACGTCCTCGTATTTGTAGGCCAGCCGAAGCGAAAGTCCTTTGGCCATTTCGCCTTCCAGTTCTACTTGTCCGGCATGAGAGCGGGAGAACCCCTCTGCCTGCCGGATCACAATGGCGTTGGCATCCGCATCCAGGTCGGCAACAACGCGGTCTTCAAATGCCGTGTAGAAGTAATCCAGGCGAACGGACCATTCCCTTTCACCCAGCGAAAAAACTTGCATCAGTCCACCGCCGGTGTTCCAGGCCGATTCGGAAAGCAAGCCGGAATCGCGCTCAAAAACACGGGCGCTGTTCATCCAGTTGTTGAATTCCAGCACCGGGTTAACCGTTCTCAAACCGCGGCCGCCGGATAACCGGAGGGTAGTTTGTTCGTTCCAGCATTTGCGCACATGGAGTCGGGGAGTGGCAAACCAACCCAAGAGGTTATGGTAGTCTGCACGGATACCGGCAACAACCGACCAATCGCGTAGTTCCAGATTGTATTCGCCAAAAACACCGGGTACCACTTCCATTCTTTCCCAGATTTGTGCATCCGGATTTGCGTCACTGGCCATAGGATTCGATAATTCCTCGCTGAGGTCATCCAGCAGCAGGGATCCGCCAGCCCTGATTAGGTGCGCTTCGGTGCCTCCAATGGGGAAATCGTTGATGAAGTTGGCGTGAATGGTGCGCTGTTCACCTGCGTATTCATAGCGATTGCCATAGCGGCTTTGTTGCTGATGCCAGGTGCCCTGCAAGACCAATCCGGAACTGCGGGCTTCCCGGACCGGGCTGATCCAGCCGATTTTGCTCCAGACCTATGCCCGGCGAACACTGGTGGGGTTGCTGTACAAAACGCTGATGTCCGCATCGCGGCTGTCCAGTTGTCCCCCGAAAAGATCCTGGTGAATGTATTCGGCGCCCAGTTCCCCATGCACATTGCCTCTGCCATCCAGCGACCACCGGTTCATGCCAATGAACATGTTGGCCTCTGGCAAATCCAGAAATCCGTCTTGGTTGTGATCGTTTTGGCGGGTGACCCAATGGCCGTGACCAAACCAGCCCATAGAAGCGTGTTCCCCGACCTTGACTCCTCCGTGGGCATTGGCTTCGAAACGGCCTAACACGCTGCCGTAGGCATTGAGGTTGAGTTTTCCGGCGTTTTCCGGTCGAATGTATTCAACGTTCAACTGCCCGCTCATAGCTTCATAGCCGTTGACCACCGAGCCGGGACCTTTGGTGATCTGGATGGAAGACATCCAGGTACCGGGAATATAGGTCAGTCCATAGGGAAGGGCCAGACCGCGGATCCCCGGCCGGTTTTCGGTGAGCAGTTGCACATAACGCCCGTCAAGGCCGAGCATCCGCAATTGCTGAGCTCCGCTGACGGCATCAGTGAACTCCACATCCACATCGGCATTGGTTTCAAAGCTCTCCGAGAGATTGCAGCAAGCCCCGCGCGTCAATTCATGCTGGTCAATGGTCACGGTATTGATGGGCTGGATCAGGCTGGCTGACTCCCGCCGCCCTTCGATTTCCATTTCCGTGAGCAAAGTTCCAGGCTGAAGGGCAACATGGAATTCGCTGCCGCCGGATACAGAAACCGTATCAGGGCTATAGCCTACCATGCTGAAAACAAGCGGAGTGTTTTCATTCTTGCGCATCAATGAAAAATGACCCGCGGTGTCGGTGGTGGTTCCAATCGTGCTGCCCAACCAGAAAATGTTGACGCCGGCCAAAGATTGTCCCGATGTGGCATCGTGAACATGACCGCCAAGAATTTCCTGGCCTGAAGCCTGGTTTGAAGTGGAAAGAAATCCTGCCAGGAGAACCGGTATGAGGAAGGGCAACAACCCAAACCGGTATAATCGGTTGACAAAATGCATAGCTAATCTTTTCAGTTAATTAAATCGGACTTGCTGCCGGGCAGCAACTATTTCCCCTAACTGAAAAGAATCAGGTGCGATAAACCTGCAGCATATTAAGCCGGTCAAGGCTTCGCCTCAGGGGCGGTGGAATGGGGTGTTCCGGTTGCCGGCTAACTGGAATATAAACCGGCGCAAAGGCTATTGAAAAAGCATAAAGGGTAAAAAAATCATCCTGCAAACCGAAAGATGATTGAAAAACCGGGGCGGAGTAAGGCCCGGGTAATTCCAGCACAATCAGCACATCTTCACAGCAGTCTTCATCGGTTCCGCATACCGGAACAGGTATCGGTTCCGGTTTTGAACAGCAAGCCAAAGGTTCTGTACGGACCGGTTCAGCACATTGGGCATTGTTTAACAGGGAATAGACCTGTTTGTGGCTTTCCGGGCAGTAATGACTGTGCAATACCCAGCCACTGGTGGTGACCAGAAAAGCAAACAGCATGATTACTGCACTTATTTGACCGGAAAGACTGCGCACAAACCAAAATTACGGCAAAAAAAACGGAACCGCGAGTGTTTGACGCCAGCCAACCATGCACAATTTTTAAGCGTAAGTACGTTATCTGCCATTATGAAAGGCATATCCGGTCTGCCCGGCAAAACTTTCCCCGGTAACTTTGAGACACTCCACCTTTAAATTTTCCCCATGATCAACAAACTATTGAAACTGAGCTCCCTGGCTGTGTTGGGGGTGTCTGCTATGTTTTTCTCCTCTTGTGATGAAGATGCCAAAACCGCTGATCTTGACCTCCACGTTCGCTTTGCCCCGGGCGGCGTGACGTTTGAGGCCGGTGAAACCTATTTCGTAAATGCCACCGCTGTTGACAATGGAACAGCCGTGCAGTTTACTACCCTGAGGGTTTATTTTTCCGGTTTTGGCCTGACCGACCTGGCCGGAAACACCGAGTATTCCAATGCCTATGTTCTGGCTGAGCCCGGCTCAGACCATTATTTTCTGGGGAAAGTGCCTTCGCAGGCTTACAGCAACTTTGCCTTTAACATCGGGATTGATTCGGTGACCAACCACCTGGATCCTACCCAGTACGGTTCAGACAATCCGCTGGCCCTGCAATCGCCCAACATGCACTGGAGCTGGACTTCCGGATACATTTTCCTGCGCATTGACGGCATTTACGACGGGGATGGCGACAATATTCCCGATGCAGCCAACGGATTTGAAGTGCACTTGGGCACCGACAACTTTCTCAGCAATTTGAACATTCCCGGAACATTCGGAGATGCTGAAGCCGAAGAAATCTCCATTGATCTGGTTTACGACCCCCTGGTCCTTTTTCAGGGCGTCAATTTTCCCGCTGACAATACCACGCACACCATGGACAACATGCCGATGGCGATGCAGGTTAAAGACCGGATCCAGGACGCCATTACCCTGGACAATTGAGGAACCCCTCGCCAAAAGCTAATCGTGGGAGGTGTTCATTCGGCGTGTAGCGCCGTACTTTAACACAGGATGAGCGTTTCGCTAAAAACATTGGCTATTGGGGCACTATGTCTGCTTGCTGCGTGCAAGCCGGATACACCGCCTACTGTCGATGGTCCGGTTTATGACCCAACTGCCTACAGCGTTAAAAAACCGCTGGGCCTGCCTCCTTTTGAGGATTTTTCGGGCAACACAATGACGGTTGAAGGAGTTTCACTGGGAAGAAAACTGTTTTTCGACCCGATTCTTTCTGCCGATTCCACACTGAGTTGCTCCGGCTGTCACGGAATCGCCACCGGATTGGTTGACGGAACCAATGCGGTCAGTATTGGTATTGACGGCATTGGCGGCACGCGCAACAGCATGCCCTTGTTCAACCTGGCGTACAGCCCGCTGTTCAGCATCACCCCGGAAGGCCGGCCTCGCGGGGGATTTTTCTGGGATAGCCGCTCACCGAGTCTGGAGGATCAGGCGTTGCTGCCCATCCAGGACCCCATTGAGATGCACAATACCCTTCCCCAGGCGGTCTTAAGCCTCCAGCGCCACCCTGACTATCCCCTCGAGTTCTTTTACGCGTTCGGCGACAGTACCATTACCCCTGACAAAATCGGGAAGGCCATTGCCCAGTTTGAACGAAGTATCGTCTCTGGAAATACGCCGTTCGACCGCATGATCAGCGGACAGATATTCTGGGATGACGAGGTGTTTGACGGCTACGAAATTTACCTGGATCTCTTTGGCGGCGACTGTTTCCACTGCCACGGCTCCGGTGCTCTTTTCACCGATTTTACCTACCGCAGCAACGGTTTGGATCCCTACACCCGATACGGCGATTTTCCCGACCCCGGCCTCGGCGCCATTACCGGCGACACTGCGGACTATGGCAAGTTCAAAGTGCCCAGCCTCCGCAACTTGAAATACACCGCCCCTTACATGCACGATGGCCGTTTTGCCACCCTGCGGGAAGTCATCGATTTTTACAGCGAAGGGGTCAATCATACTTCGTTTACCGATCAGCTCATGGAATTTGCTTTTCAGGGTGGAGCGCAACTCACCGAAGCGGAAAAGGACAAGTTGGAATTGTTCCTGCTCTCGCTCAGCGACGACAGTTTAGCGATAAGACCGGAGTACCAAACCCCTTTTCCCTGATTTGGCTGATTTGACCGCAACACTTTGCGTGCTTTAATGGAAAACAACCATGATCATTTCGGGAGGCCACCCGGCGAAAGCGGCGACGCGCTGCCCGATGACCTCATTGACTTTGACCCGTCCTGGCTGGCGGTGCTAAAAAAAGTTCAGGAACGGTTTGGCAAAAAACCGGACTTGCAGGCGCTGCTATTCCTGATTGGCATACAGGAATTGGGTCAGCTCCCGGACAAGTTCAGCAAGGAGCAGAAACAGGACCTGATGCACATTGCCGTTTGTCATTTGCTCAGCGGCCCCGGATATTACCGCTACCTGGGTCGGGACGAAGACGGCTGGCCCCACTACGAAGCCACCACCAACCTGCCCCAAATGACCCCGGATGAGCAGGAGCGTCTGCTCAAGCGTCAGGTGATTCACTATTTTGCCGATATTTGACCGCCATTTATCGCCCGGCCGGGCATTCATAAAATACCTCAAGACTTCTGACCATGCGTTTAAGCCTGAACTCCCCGCACGCCCAATCGCTATTGCTGGGCTTGTTGTTCTCGTTCACCGCATTTGCTGCCACCCCGGCAGAATATCGCGGAGCCGGCGATTCCACCGCTACTAAAGCCCCTAAAAAAAGCAAAAAAGAAACTGTGCAATTAATAGAACTAACTACCCGCTTCGGCACCATGACCATCATGTTGTACAACGAAACCCCGCAACACCGCGACAATTTTGTGCGGCTCGCGAAAGAGGGATTCTACAACGACCTGTTGTTTCACCGCGTAATCCAGGGGTTCATGGTTCAGGGCGGAGACCCTGATTCAAAAGGTGCAGAGCCAGGCACCTCGCTGGGGATGGGCGGTCCCGGCTATACGGTTCCGGCGGAAATCACCACTGCCCTCATCCACAAAAAAGGAGCCTTGTCTGCCGCGCGAACCGGTGACAACGTCAATCCCGCCAAAGCCTCTTCCGGTTCCCAATTTTACATTGTTCAGGGCCAAACTTATACGGCTGATGCCCTCACCAGCCTCGGTTCCCGGAGCGGAAGGGTTTATACCGAAGAGCAAAAAACCGATTATGCAACGGTGGGGGGCACGCCTCATCTGGATGGCGGTTATACCGTTTTCGGTCAGGTGATCGAAGGGCTGGAGGTCATTGACAAAATTGCCGAAGTGGCTAAAGACTCCCGCGACCGCCCGGTTGAAGACGTTAAAATGACCATGACCGTGCTCAAGCCGGAGAAACTCGGCAAATTGCTCAAAGAGCTCGAAGACGGCGAATAAAACCCCGATGAACGCAGAAGTCCTGATTCGCTACGGTCATTTTCTCGGTATCCTGGCGATCGCCTCATCGCTTGTTTCCGAACACCTGCTCATCAAGCCGCAACTCACCCGCAAAGAGATTTCCCGGCTGTTTGTGATTGACGGCATTTACGGGCTGGGAGCGCTGCTTGTGCTAGGCTGCGGACTGGGCATGTGGTTTGGCGGGTTCAAGCCGGCGGAATACTACACGCAAAACGGTTTGTTTCACATCAAACTGACCTTGTTCGTCATCATGGCCATCCTCTCCATTTGGCCAACGGTATTTTTCTACAAAAACCGGAAGGGCAGATCGGAAGAAGTGCTCACTGTGCCCAAAAAGCTGGTCATGTTTATCCGGGTCGAATTGCTGCTGGTCTTTGCCATTCCCCTGGTCGCCGTGCTGGTTGCCCGGGGTGTCGGGCTTTAACAGCCTGCTGGCGAAACGGTGGATTTGCCTTCTGCTTCAAAAAGGATTCAACAACCAAAACAGTCCTTCGATTAAATTTGCCCCATGCGTGCGAAAACAAAGTTTGGAATTCATCTGACCGGATCATTTATTCTGATGCTCAGCCTGTTGGGTGGTTACGGATGCAGTGACGATCAACAGGCTAAACAGGGTGGCAGCAGCAACAGCGGACTGTACGGCAGTTCTTCGGCGCAGGCAGCGGCCAAGCCCAAACTGGAACCGATCCCGGAAGGTCCCATGACCAAGGTGGAAATTCAGACGAGTTTTGGCAACATGATCGCTGTTCTCTACAACGGTACGCCAAAGCACCGCGACAACTTTTTAAAACTTGCGGGAGAAGGCTATTATGACGGGCTTCTTTTCCACCGCGTGATCCCCGGTTTTATGATTCAGGGCGGAGATCCTAACTCCCGAGGCGCAGCGCAGAGTGTACGGTTGGGCGAAGGTGGACCGGAGTATAAGGTTCCGGCAGAAATCCGGCCGGAGTATGTCCATAAAAAAGGCGCGTTGGCTGCTGCCCGCCAGGGCGATCAGATCAATCCCGAAAAAGCATCGTCCGGATCGCAGTTTTATATCGTACAGGGCACGGTTCACACCCCGCAAAGCCTCGCGCCACTGGAGGCACAGAACGGCTATACCGGCGAACAGAAGGAGTCTTATTTTACTACGGGCGGCACGCCGCAACTGGACGGTGCATACACGGTTTTCGGAGAAGTGATTGAAGGGCTGGATGTCATTGATAAAATTGCCGCCGCAAAAACAGCGCCCGGCGACCGGCCCCTGGAAGATGTGGCGATGAAAATTCGGGTACTAAAGGAATAATCGGCGAATAATCGGCGTATGATTGGCATATGATTGGCGCAGACTACATTGTGCGCGGATCCGCCAGATCCAGGGTATGCAAATTTTAAGCTATAACCTCAACGGCATACGATCGGCCATCAACCGCGGGCTGATTGACTTTCTGGATCAGGCTAATGCCGATGTACTCTGCTTTCAGGAACTCAAGGCCCACCCGGAACAATTTGATGCCACCCCGTTTGAAAAGATGGGCTATCGCTGTTTCTGGCATCCGGCCGAAAAAAAAGGATATTCCGGAGTTGCCATTCTCAGCCGGCGTACACCTGATTTGATCAAAGTCGGAACCGGTATCGGAAAGTACGATGTGGAAGGCCGCGTTATTCGGGCGGATTTTGACAAGCTCAGCATTGTTTCGGCCTACCTGCCTTCGGGCTCTTCGGGTGAACACCGGCAGGAAGTAAAGATGAAATTCCTTTCCACGTTCATGCGCTACCAAAATGCGCTGAGACAGGAATGTGAGCATGTGGTGATTGCCGGCGATTACAACATCTGTCACCGTGCCATTGACATCCACGATCCGGTAGGCAATAAGAAATCTTCGGGATTTCTGCCGGAAGAGCGCGCCTGGATGGATCGCTTTTTTCGCTCCGGCATGGTGGACAGTTTTCGTCATTTTCATCCGGAAGAGCCGCATTGCTATACCTGGTGGAGTTTTCGCGCCAACGCCCGCGCTAACAACAAAGGCTGGCGCATTGACTACCAGGCCGTTTCCCAAACTTTGCGCGAACGGCTGCAAAGCGCGGCCATTTTGCCACAAGCACAACACGCGGATCACTGCCCGGTTACCGTAGGGCTGGATATTGCCGGACTGGGATAACCCCGTCACCTTAACAAAGAACTACTTATGGTTTCGAAACGCTTTTTACCCATTGCCGCCATCATGGCGCTCCTGCTGGCCGGACCGGGTTGCGGCGGCGGTTCTTCTGCCGATAAAGGTGGGGAAAAGGATTTTCCGGTGGTTACCCTGCAAATCAATGCCGGCGGCGGTCGCAATGCGCAGGTGGCCGAAGCCGTGCAGAAAATGCTTCAGGAAAACCTGGGTATTACCGTTCAAATTCAGCAGGTCGAATTTGCCCAGCACTATGAAAATCTCGAATCCGGGAAATCCCATTTCTTTCGGGCGGGCTGGGTGGCCGATTATCCGGACCCGGAAAACTTCCTGAACCTGTTGTACGGCGCCCATGTGCCAAAGGAGCTCAGCACTAATTCGTATGTCAATCAGACCCGCTACCAAAGTGCAGAATACGACACGCTTTTTCTCAGAGCCTTGCGCACCGTTGACGAAACCGAGCGCATGGAGCTCTACCGGCAGGCCGACCAGGTTCAAATCAACGATGCCGCTATCCTTCCACTGTATTATAACATTGATCATCGTCTGCTGCAACCCTATGTTCGGAACTTCCCCCAGAATGCCATGGAGTACCGATTGTTGACCGAAGTGTGGCTGGACAAGCACCCGGATAATCCCTTTAATGCCGATCTGAAAGATCTGCCGGGCGGCGTAAAGCGCGGTGGCATTCTCCGCTACAACGAAACCCAGTATATCCGGTCCATGTTTCCGCTCAATGTCTCTGAAGTGGTGGGACACCGGATTGTCAACCAGATCTATGAAGGGCTGGTCAAACTCAACCAGGGCACGCTGGCCGTCGAGCCCGCGCTGGCCGAGAGCTGGACCATTTCCGACGACGCCCGCGTTTACACGTTCAAGATTCGCCGGGGAGTAAAGTTTCACGATGACCCCTGTTTTGCCGGGGGTAAAGGCCGCGAAGTGAACGCGCAGGACTTTGCTTATTGCTTTGAACAACTCTGCACACCGGATGGCGCCAACAAAGGGTTCAGTTTTGTGGTGGACCGCATCAAGGGCGCCCGCGCCTATTACGATGCTGGTGGGGCAACCAATCCGTCAGCACCGCCCCTGAAGGGCATCCGGGTATTGGATGACTACACCTTCCAGATTGAACTTGCCAACCCATTTTCCGCCTTCATCGGGATTCTTTCCATGCCTTTCTGTTATGCCTGGCCGCAGGAAGCATTAAAAACGTACGGCAAGGATTTGCGCGCCAAGGCGGTTGGAACAGGGCCATTCCTTGTTCGCAAAGTCAAGGACAACGACAATATTGTGCTCGCGAGAAATGACGCCTATTGGGGCCGCGATGCCAACGGCAATGCCCTTCCCTACCTTGACGGAATCAACATTCGCTTTATCTCTGAAGAAAAATCGGAAATGCTTTCCTTCCAGAAAGGTGAATTCGACATGAAATTCCGCATCCCGCTGGACATGTACGAGCAGGTGGTGGATCGCAGCGGTCCCGAGCGTAAGCTGACCCCGGAGTATTCAAAGTACCAGTTGCAATACGTGCAGGGCATGATGGTTGAATACTACGGCTTTCTGCACCTTGACCCCGACGGCATATTTAGCAATAAGCTCGTCCGCCAAGCCTTTAACTACGCGATTGACCGAGATAAAATTTGCGATTTCGTGATGAAAGGCAACGCCGCACCGGCTATCTACGGGATCGTTCCGCCGGCTTATGCCCAGTATCCGTATCGCGAGGTCAAGGGATTCACTTTTGATCCCGACCGGGCCCGGTACCTCCTTCAGCAGGCGGGGTACAAGTAACAGGGCGCTCAGCCCATGTCATAATTTTTTCTATTGTTAATACCGACTTCCAATTGTTGCTGATGGCACAGACCTGTCAATTATAGCCAGATCGGTTTTAGTTAGCGCTACGTTAAATGAACCTAAGTTTTCTTCAAGGCGATGAACTTTTCTCGTACCTGGAATTGTGATGATTTCATCGCTTTGACTCAGCACCCAGGCAAGGGCAATTTGTGCTTTTGAGACTTTTTTGGCTTGGGCAATTTCTTCAATAACCTCAACAAATTTTAAGTTCTCTATCATAGCTTCTTCTGTAAAGCGAGCAAGAGTAAGACGCCAATCATTTGTTTCTAAATCCTTTCGACTTTTAATTGCTCCCGTTAAGAACCCTCTTCCCAAAGGACTATAGGCTACAAAGGAGATTCCAAGTTCTTTACAGACATCAAAAATCTCTTTTTCCGGTTCTCTGCTCCATAAGGAGTATTCGGTTTGAAGGGCTGAAATAGGATGGACTGCATGTGCCCTGCGAAGCGTTTCTGCATCAACTTCAGAAAGGCCTAAATGTTTTACCTTTCCCTGTTTGACCAAATCACCCATTGCACCAACAATTACTTCAATCTCCACTTTCGGATCTTGCCTGTGCATGTAATACAAATCAATGGTATCAACACCCAAATTTTGAAGACTTTGGTCGCAAGCCTGACTGATGTATTCAGGCTTACCGTTAAGTCCAAGAAATTCACCATTGGGTCCGCGCATTACAGCAAATTTGGTAGCGATAATCACGTCATCCCAGCGACC
Source organism: Bacteroidota bacterium (assembly GCA_031402635.1). Taxonomy (GTDB): domain Bacteria; phylum Bacteroidota; class Bacteroidia; order Chitinophagales; family BACL12; genus WGOA01. The sequence continues at coordinate 12,908 of JANNSM010000202.1, forward strand.
TTCCAATGCTTTTCCTATTAGCCGTTCATTCGCTCCCCATCCATACATATCAGCGGTGTCGAAAAAATTGACGCCTAAGTCAATGGCTTTATGCAATGTATTTATTGATTCTCTTTCATTAAAAGATCCATAAAACTCTGACATGCCCATACAGCCAAGACCAATTCTATTGACTTTTAGTGCACTGTGTCCTAATGTTGTTGTTTGAATCATTTTTCTTTTTATTTATAATTTCCAAAGGTCCGACAGGTGTATTGTTTACATCCGATATTTTGTGATGAACAATTAGTCTGTTTATTTTTCTTAGATTAAAAGACAAATACTAACAGGTCAGGTTTTTCCGCCCATTCTGCTTTTCTTGATTTCTCTTGTAACATTAAGTTCGATGTAAACAAGCCCGCAAACAATTGTAATTTCTATCAAAAAGTATGTTGTCCCGATAACTGTAAGTTGGGGGCGATAAAAAATCAAACATCCTATAGTAAAAATACAATAAAGTATGTTGGCAATACTAATTCCCTTTATGAACGGTATCCGGTTTTCTTTTAAGAATAAGAAGCAAGTTATTGAATAGATAAAAAAGCAAGATGCAATTGCTGAAAGATAGGTCAATATTGTTTTGGGCATTCCGATGTATTCATTGAAGTTTCTCAATACAAAAAACAGAGAAAACGCAGTCAACATAGCCCCCAAGCCGTCAATTAAGAAAAGGGTTTTGGGATTTACCGTTAAATGATTTACAATATTTCTTACTTTCCCTCTCAATTTAAAATGCAGTATTTAAAATATGTTATCTACCGCACCTGCAAGGGCAGCACCGAATGAATAGGCTCTTTCGAAGAAGCCGACTGCAACAACAACCAATACATGCCCGGCGGACAGCCGCTCAAATCTAATTGGCACTCCAAGTGTCCGGACTGGGCGTCAATCACTGGCCACTGCTTTGCAACACGGCCTGTACCATCTATTAAAATCGGCTCCAGCGATATCTGCTTTTTGATGGAGCCTCGCAGCAATACCGTTGATAATGCCGGGTTTGGCAAAAGACTCCATTCGCTAATGGATGGTTCGGTAAATCCAATGGGTTCTTCCCGCAAGCTGTCCAGGTAAGCGATCCTGGTAATGAAAGAAAGACCGGATGTTTCCTGCAGGTCTATCTGGAGGAGTGGTAAACCCTGACCGGCACCGAGCCAACGGTATTCTATGGTAAGCCTTTCCACCAAAAAATTGCCGAGTGAGCCGCTCAGTGTATCGCGAATTTCAATCACAGATTTAAGTCGAAGAACGTCGAAGGTTCCGTACGGGGTGATCAGGGTGCCCCAGCCGTCTGCGATGCTTTCTCGGACACGTTCTTCTCGGAGTTCGGCAATGGAAGGCACCACCACACTAAATTCTGATTCATCTCGTTCGGTGTTGCCGTATTCCAAAGGGAATTCCACCACACGGTCTTCGTCATCAAAAGGAATTACCACGGGCAATCCGGCCAATTTTCCCGCCAGCCCGGTTTGCGCGAACGCGCTGCTGTTTTTCTCATAAAAGTTAAAGGCGTCGGTCAACTCCAGGCCCGGAATGGCAGGAAGGGCAACGGATTGCGCCATGTTAGAAATGCCAAAGAGCAGGAAATAAAGAATATCGGTTTCAAGGGGACTTACCCAGTTTTCTTCAAATTGCGTTATTGGGTCAAGAAAAGAAAAATCCCAGGTAAAATCTTCTCCGGTGGGCTCGGGGTCAAGGGCGAGCAGCGTATCAGCCAGGCTGATCCGGTAAGTGTTTCCTGTTGATGGAAGGTCAGCGGCTGTTATGGTGATTTGTGCTTTTGCAGAAATGCAAAACACCAGGAGAGTCAGACACAGCAGGCCAGATAAAGTTGTTCTCATAGTAATCAAAGTTAGGCAGTTGACAATAAGATTTAATGCTAAAGAAAACGCCCGGCCTGTTTAAGACCTGACGTTGGGTTGTTTTGAGGTCTTCCGGATCAACGCTGAATGGAAAACTGAATGATCTCATAGTGATCACCGTGATGGATGGAAGCGTGGTAAAGACCCTCATTCCAATGGTGAATGACCATAAAAAGTGTTCCGTTTTCTTCATCGGCCAGAAACTGGCTGAGTATCAGTCGTCCCAGTTGATCATAGATCTGAATATGCGCCGGTTCACCCGCTTTCAGGCCGGGTACGGTATAGGCAATACTCAGGAAATCGCTGGCTGGGTTTGGAAATACCTGCAACGCAAACATTCCTGGTGCCAACGAAGATTCCCGTGCCAATGCGGTAGTTGTTTCAAATTCATCCAATAAGGTAAAGGGAGAATTGATACCTGCCGTGGCATCGCAGATCGAACGAACCTTCCATTCATACCGCGTATCGGGAGATAATCCGGAGATGCTGCGGGTGGTTGTTGGTGCAATGATATTCAGTTTCTTGAATGTTTCAGTTCCAACCTGTCTCCCATAAATCTGATAGCGAACCGCATCGGGTACGGTAGTCCAATACAGAAGGGCTGAGGTTGGCGTGATGGAGTATTCTGCAGTTACCGCAGGGGGGTTACAACTCTGGGAAGTAAAACTGGTCAGCGCGGACCAGTAAGACGTGTCGGTTTCCAGCGCGTTGCAGGCAGTCTTCATTTGCCATTCATATGCTGTGTTAGGCACCAAACCGATGAGAAAACTTTCTGTGGTTAAAGGGTCTGGAATAACCAGATTGCCAAATTCAAAGGTGCCAACCCTGCGGCCGCGAAGCAGATAATGGTCAGCTCCTGGAGCAATATTCCAGCTTAGCGTAGCAGAAGTATAGGTAACATCATCCGTGGTCAATCCGGTAGGCGCCGTGCAGGGGCTGGGCGGGTTGCAACCTACTTCATAAGATGCGGTAAAAATGCACCCCAGGGCATCGGTGGCGGTTACCGAGTACAGGCCAAATTCCAACCCGGTGAGGTCTTCCGTCGTGGCGCCGTTGTTCCAGACAAAGCTGAACGGTGCAGTCCCGGACGTGGAAATAAGCATGATGCTTCCATTAAAATCCGGACAACTGGAATTACTGATCACGGACAGGAATGAGCAACTGGCTGCATTGAATTCATCGGCGCCAAGATCTGGTGAATCCCCGCGTAAACCACCATCCAGATCGTCCTGAATAGCGATAACCAGGCCGGCATCAAGCGCCGGTGATTCACTCATAAGGTGAAGATCTGAAGCAGTGGAAAAAAGCGGATCGCTTTCGAGAGAATGTTCATCAAAACCCGTTGCCACAAAC
>JANNSM010000203.1:0-14337 GCA_031402635.1 Bacteroidota bacterium
GCGATGCTGGACAAGATCGCTGAAGGCACCCTGAAGCGTTGGTACAAAGACAATACGCTGCTTCACCAGGCCTTCGTAAAGGACGGCTCCAAGACGGTGGCCCAGGCGCTCACCGCCGTGGACAAGGAGTTGCAGGTAACCGCATTTTCCCGGCTGAGCATCGGCGAATAATCGCCACTGAGGGCACGCCTGTGGTTCCGTCAAAAAAGCCAGCCACCAGAATAAAAGTCAAGATCATAAGCAAGATCTTCAGCAAGACCTACAGTTTGAGACGTCAAACAGGCCCGTTCCTTCTGGATCGGGCCTGTTTGTTTTCCGCAATCCTTTCGTGACTGCTGAACTTCGTCAATTCTGCACGCGCCGTTTCTGTATCTTTGGCCTCCGATGGAGCGCAAGTACAAACGAATTCTGCTCAAGCTCAGCGGCGAGGCCCTGATGGGGACCAAATCCTTCGGCATAGACCCACAACAGATTCGCCAGTATGCCGAAGAAGTGCGGGGCATACACGAGCAGGGTTATGAGGTGGCCATCGTCATCGGCGGGGGAAATATCTTCCGCGGGTTGCAGGCCGCAGAGTCCGGAATTGAGCGCGCTCAAGGTGACTACATGGGCATGCTGGCCACGGTGATGAACGGCATGGCCCTGCAAAGCGCACTCGAAAATCAAGGCCTGTTTACCCGGCTTATGTCGGCCATCAAAATGGAGCAGCTTTGCGAACCCTATATCCGACGCCGGGCTATCCGGCACCTGGAAAAGGGCAGGGTGGTCATTTTCGGCGCAGGCACCGGCAATCCCTATTTTACCACTGATACCGCGGCAGCGCTGCGCGCCATAGAAATTGAGGCAGACGTCATTTTGAAAGGAACCCGAGTGGATGGCGTTTATACCGCAGACCCGGAGAAAGATGCCAGCGCCGTGCGCTACGACACCGTGACGTTCCGTGAAGCGATGGGAAAGGGCCTCAAAGTGATGGACATGACCGCCTTCACCCTCTGCGAAGAGAACAGCCTGCCCATCATCGTTTTTGACATGAACAAACGCGGCAACCTGGCCAGGCTTTTGCAGGGAGAAGACATCGGCACACTGGTTTCCAATTAATGGCCGATCAGCCGCGTTGTTGAGGCAGAAATTCCAGAAACACGGCAATTTAAAAAGCCGGCATTCAACCCTAATTTCAAGAAGAAAACCGGATCAGGACCAATGACCGAGGAGCTCGATATCGTTTTTGAAAGCTGCGAAGAGCAGATGCAAAAATGCATTGACCACCTGGAGGTGGACATGACGAAGGTGCGTGCCGGCAAGGCCAACCCCACCATGGTTTCGCACGTGTCTGTGGATTACTACGGCACGCCGACCCCACTGCCGCAGGTGTCAAACATCAGCACTCCGGATGCCCGGACGCTGACCATTCAGCCCTGGGAGCGCAGTATGATCCAGCCGATTGAAAAGGCGATCATGGCGGCCAATATCGGGCTGACGCCGCAAAACAACGGGGAGATGATCATCATCAACGTGCCTCAGCTCACCGAAGAGCGCCGCCGCGATCTGGCCAAGCAGGTGCACAGCCTGGCCGAGCACGCCCGCATCGGTTTGCGCGCTGCCCGCAAAGACGCCAACGACGAGATCAAGAGCCTGCAAAAAGACGGCCTTTCCGAAGACCTGGCCCATGATGCCGAAGAGCGCATCCAACAGTTCATCAAGTCTTATTCTGACAAGGTGGACGCACATGTGGCCGCCAAAGAGAAGGAGATCATGACGGTTTAGCGCGGTTTCGCCTAAGCCCAAACCTTCAGCCCTTCCGTACAGTTCTGGCAGATGTCAATTTCCGAACGGCTTTTCAGCACGGAAGCCCGGAAAGCGTTGTACGATGGGGAATGCCAGATTTCCTTAAAGCTGGTTTGCCCCAGATCTCCGAGCCGGTGCGTGGCATCTTTGTCAAAACAACATGGAACAACCTGCCCGTCCCAGGTGATGACACAGGCATGCCAGAGCTTCCAGCAGTGGTTGAGCAGTTTGTTTTTAATCTGCCATTTGCCGTTTTCGCCCTTCCGGTAGCGGGCATATTCATCTATCGTTGGAATGAGATCGGAGCCATCGGCAAAATCGTAGATCTGCGCCGTCTTTAGCCGTACTTCATCCACCCCGATTTCCTTGCCGAGCCGCCTGACATCTTCAATCTGATGTTCGTTCGGCCTGACTACCAAAAACTGAAAAATGAGGTGAGGCGTGGCGGAGCGAAGGTGCCGTTTCCAGGCCACCACATTGCGGGCGCCCTCAAGCACTTTCTCCAGGTTTCCCCCAATCCGGTATTGCTGGTAAGTTTCCTGCGTGCTGCCGTCAATGGAAATAATCAGGCGGTCAAGCCCGGACTCCACGGTGCGGCGGGCGTTGTCATCGGTCAGGTAATGGGCGTTGGTGCTGGTAGCCGTGTAAATGCCCTTTCGCGAAGCATAAGAAGCCATATCCAGGAAAGAAGGGTTCAGATAGGGTTCACCCTGAAAATAAAAGATGAGGTAAAGCAGGTCCGGCGCCAGCTCGTCCATGACGCGCTCAAAGAATTCAGGGCGCAGCATCCCGGTGGGCCTGGTGAAAGCGCGCAGGCCGCTGGGGCATTCCGGACAGCGCAGGTTGCAACTGGTAGTGGGCTCAAAACTGACCGAAAACGGCATACCCCACTGAATCGGTTTGGCGCTGGCTCTTGCCGCATAATACGAAGCCAGCACCCGGCTCATATTGGCGAGCCGCCTCGGGCTGAGCTTGCGGGCCAGGTTTAACCGGTCCTGCTGAACCGGTGAAAGCCAGACCGGGCGAGAGGAATCATGCAGCGAATGGGCAGACGACATGGGGGTCCGGCAAATATAGGGCGAAGGGCGATTACGCCTCCGCCCTGAACTGGTCCAGAAAGCGGATATCGTTTTCGCTGAACAGCCGGATGTCGTCAACCCGGAATTTGAGCATGGCAATCCGCTCAATTCCCATTCCAAAGGCAAAACCGGTATAGCGCTCCGGATCAATTCCACAGTTCTCAAAGACCTGCGGGTCCACCATGCCGCAACCCAGAATTTCAACCCAGCCGGTCTGCTTGCAAACCGGACAACCGCTGCCCCGGCAGATCAGGCAGGTCACGTCCAGCTCCGCCGAAGGCTCAGTAAACGGAAAAAACGACGGTCTGAGCCGGATTTTCGTGTCTTCGCCAAACATCACCTGCGCAAAATAGAAGAGCGTTTGCTTGAGGTCTGCAAACGAAACGTTGTCGTCAACATACAGCCCTTCGACCTGATGAAAAACACAGTGGGCGCGGGCCGAAATGGTCTCGTTGCGGTAGGTGCGGCCCGGCACGATGATGCGGATAGGAGGCTTCTGGCTTTCCATGACGCGGGCCTGTACTGGCGAAGTGTGGGTGCGCAACAGGCGGTTGGGATGGCCGGCGATGTAGAACGTGTCTTGCATGTCGCGCGCGGGGTGGTGCTCCGGCGTGCCCATGGCCGTAAAGTTGTGCCAGTCGTCTTCAATTTCCGGGCCTTCGGCCACGGCAAAGCCGATGCGGGCAAAAGTGTCCACGATCTGTTGACGCACGATGTTGATCGGGTGCCTGGAACCGACCAGCGGGGGGGTGGGGGGCAAGGTGAGGTCGAAGTCGGGACCAGCGGAGACCGCTCCGGCATCAATAGCTTCTTTGGCCTGGTTGAATTTTCCTTCCGCGAGCTCTTTTACTGCGTTTACGCGCTGCCCGAATTCCCGTTTGCGATCCGCGGCAACTTCGCCCATGCGGCTCATAAGCTGTTTCAGCAACCCTTTGGTGCCGATGAACTTGATGCGGTAGGCTTCCAATGCGGCGGCATCAGAGACCAGATATTCTTCGATCTGGCGCACCAGCGCGTCAGCTTCATCAAACATGGATAGATTATCGGGCGGCATGGTGGCGTGAAATTACGAAATCCACCCGCCCGAAAATCCCGCCAGCGGGAAACAGACCAGGCACTGCGGATGGCCATTCCCTCCGATATTTGTGCGACATGCCCAAACTGATTCGCCTGACATTATCTTTCTTGCTGCCGCTGCTGGCATTCGCCCAGCAGGTGCGCGCACAATACGGCGCTTACGAGATGTTTCACCACTGGGAATTCAGGGCAGCAGATGATACCGCCGATTGGGGTCGGGTGGAAGTGCCGGGTAACCTGCACATGGATTTGCTGCAAAAGGATATTATTCCCCATCCTTTTGCCGGGACCAACGAGGACTCGCTGCAATGGATCGGTGAACGCGACTGGTCTTACCGCAGTCACCTGCACGTTTCGGATTCCGTGCTGGCCACCGGGCATCCCGAATTGGTTTTTGAGGGTCTGGATACCTACGCCGACATTTACCTCAACGGGGTGTTTCTGAAGCACACGGACAACATGTTTCGCCGCTGGGTGATTCCGGTCGAAGGGCGGATTCTTTCTGGCGAAAACACCGTGGACATTGTCTTTCGGGCACCCGGTAAAGTGGAGGCGGCGCTCCAGGCTAAAGCCGGACTGGAATTTCCCGGTGGAAATCGGGTCTTCACCCGCAAGGCCCAGTACCACTATGGCTGGGACTGGGGCCCGCGTTACGTGACGGCCGGCATTTGGAAAAGCGCCTCGCTGATCACCTGGAACCGGGCCCGCATTCTGGACGTTCACTACCGTTTAGACTCGCTGAGTACAGCGCCCACGGGAACCCTTCCGCGCCGCGTGGTCACCCCCGCCGGCGGCTGGAGCCAGGATCCTTTCAATCCCGACATGGCCTGGGTCACCGCCCAGGTGGAAATCGAAGCGGATGGCGAGCATTCCCTGCTGCTTCGCATCGGCGACCAGCTGCCGGAGCAAACCCTGGCACTGAAGACGGTAAAAGGCCGCCAGCAGGTTGAACTGCGGTTCGCCATCCCCAATCCGCGGTTGTGGTGGAGCCGGGGTTTGGGCGAGCCATCACTCTACCGGGCCCGCACCTGGCTGGAAGATCCGCAGACGGCCCTTCCCCTGGATCACCAGATTCGAAGCATTGGCCTGCGCATTGTGGAGCTGATCACGGAGCCGGACCCACCCGGTTATGCCAGAGCGGAGGGCGCCGAATCTTTCTTCTTTCGCCTTAACGGCGTGCCGGTTTATGCGCGGGGCGCCAACTGGATTCCCACTAGTTCTTTCGTGTTCGGCTATGTGCCCGATTACCTGCGCCTGTTGCGCGATGCCGAGCGCTCCAATTTCAATATGCTCCGGGTCTGGGGCGGTGGAATTTATGAACTCGACGTGTTCTACGATTGGTGCAGCCGAAACGGCATCATGGTCTGGCAGGACTTCATGTTTGCCTGTGCCATGTATCCGGGATCGGCCACGGGTTTTCCGGAATTTACCGAGAATGTTCGCCTCGAAGCCACCGAACAGATTCGCCGTTTGCGCGATTATCCGGCGCTTGCACTTTGGTGCGGCAACAACGAGAACGCAGAAGGCTGGGCACGCTGGGGCTGGCAGGATCAGTTCAATGCAGAACAAAAGCTATTGTTGGAGACGGACTATGATTCGCTTTTTGAAAAGTTGTTGCCGAGGCTGACGGGACAGTTGAACCCGGATGTGCCGTACTGGCCTTCGTCGCCGCGGTACGGGCGTGGAGACTCGCGTTACCTGACTGAAGGGGACGCGCATGACTGGTGGGTCTGGCATGACGGGAAGCCCTTCGCCAATATGGAAACGGCCATTCCCCGGTTCATGAGCGAATTCGGATTTCAGGCTTACCCGGATGTGGCCACGCTGGAGCATTGGCGCGGCGAATTACCGGAGCGCTTTGATTCGGCGGACCTTTTTTTGGCAGCGCACCAAAAACATCCCCGCGGCGCTACCGTAGTTGACCGTTTTATGCGCGATGAATTCGGACGGCAATTGCCGGATTCTTTTGCCCAGTATGTCTATCTCAGCCAATGGCTTCAGGCTGACGGCATGGGTCGCGGGCTGGAAGCGCAACGCCGCGCCCGGCCCTATTGCATGGGCAGTCTTTACTGGCAGTACAACGATGTCTGGCCTTCGGTTTCGTGGTCCGGCATTGACGTAGACGGGCGGTGGAAAGCGCTGCAATACCGCGTCAGGCGATCGTTCAACGAGTTGATGGTGAGCACCTACCAGGATGCAGCCGGAAGGCTGCATTGCTCGGCGGTCAACGATCGCAAGGAGTCGTCCGGAGTGGTCTGGGAGATCTCGGTCTGGAACAACGCTGGCGAAAGGCTTTACCACCAGGCGGCTTATACCGATCTGCCGCCGGGTGCGTCAACGGAGCTTTGGGCGGGCGGTGCCTCCGACCTGGAGATCCTCAAACGAAAAGACATTGTTGTTCACGCAGAGATCCGCGAGATGGGGCGGTTGATCAGCGAGCATTTCTGGTACCCGGGCCGTGCGGGCGAATGGCCTTACGCCGACCCAGGTCTGCAGTGGCGGGTTGAACCGGGGCCTGCGGGGCAGCCACGCCTGCGAATGCTCTCCGAGCGGCCGGTGCGGGGAGTGTGGTTGAAGTCAACGGAGCCCGGGTGGTTCAGCGACAACGCATTCGACCTTTTGCCCGGTCAGGAAAAGGTGGTGGATTTTGAGCCGGTCGGCACCGGGTTGCCCGGTTTTCCGGTTCCGCCGCCTGCGGATATCCAGGCCTTCTCCAAGGCACTGACCGTTGTTCACTTGGGACAGGTTTTAGCCAGGTAAGAAGTGGAATGGATTTTAGTGGGGTTACAGCGCAAATAAGTGACTTTTTATGACCGTCTTTGAAGTAATTATCGGCAGAGAATTTTTGTATAAAATTGATGAGAAGTATTTTTTTTAATTTAGTTGCGTATTTAACAGTTGCATATGTCTAAAGTTCAGTTTGACAAATCTTATGGAAGAATATTAGGGGTAGCCTATACCTGTGTTTACCGGCAGCTTTCCCGACATATGAAGGAGCGGAATTTGCCCATAACACCGGATCAGTTCAGGGTGCTGACCCATCTTTGGCAGTTTGAGGGTTGTTCTCAGCAGGATTTGGCAAACAGCACCTTTCGTGACAGAGCTAATGTTACCAGAATCATTGACATTCTGGAAAGGGAAGGAATTGTGCGGAGAACGGTGCATGAAACAGACAGAAGAATATTTAAAATTCTACTGACACCAAAAGGAAGGGCATTGGAGATCGAAGCCACATTGTGCGGTCAATTAGCTATTAACGATGCCCTTAAGGGGGTCAATAAAAAAGACCTGGAGGTTTGTTTGAACGTTTTAAACAAAACGATAAAGAACCTTAACTGAAAATCGAATAAACCAAACTCCACTCATGATCAATGCCGGCGGATAAGGATACGCTCGCTTTTGCGCCAGCTTTTTTTTTATGGTATTGACGAGGTCTATTGCGAGTGCTCAAAATGCACCGACAAACCCAACAAGTATGCCACTGATAAAGCAATTCATTGCACCGGGCAAAGACGCTCCGGTATTGGTTATTTTTGGCGGAAGTCCGGAAAGAATGAATGAAGTGGTTTCGATGATAAGAGACAGCATCGGAACCATAACAGCAATTGGCAATTTTAGTGAGGAGGAAGGAATACAGAAACTGGCCACCTTGTCAAAAGTTGACTTGGTATTAATCGGTGGCCGGTATTCAGACGATCAACGAAAAAGAATCCGGACTTACCTGAAGGATAATTTACCCGGAGTGCAAACGACGGAACCTGGTTATCAATACCGCTATGAAAACACAGCGATATTAAATGACATCAGGGCGAAATTGAAAATTGGTCAGGACGAGCGCGAGTAGCGGTAAGGCCCTGTAGTATTCAACGAAAGGGTGTAAGTTCCGGGAATTAAATCCGTCTTGGCAATGATTTTATAATTTCTGCGTTTTTTGTCTCCATCAGGATGGGGTACTTTCAACGCATGGGCAGGTTAACCGATTTCATTTTTGTTTTCACCTTGCTGGCGTTCCCCGGTTATGGGCAATATCCATCATCAGGAATGCTTGGTAAGGACGAGCCTATCAACCTGGTAAATTTATTTTTGGGAACCGGAGGGCACGGGCATACCCATCCCGCAGCGATGCTGCCTTTCGGGATGATTCAGGCAGGACCCGATACGCGACTGTCCGGTTGGGACGGTTGTTCCGGATACCACTACAATGATGACACCATCTACGGGTTTAGCCAAACGCACCTCAGCGGCACCGGCGTCAGTGATTATGGCGACGTTTTGCTCATGCCGTTTTCCGGGCCGGTTCGGGATTCTATAACCGAACTTTATCCCTTTGCAGCGCCTTTCAGCCACGAGAAGGAGGCAGCCCGGCCAGGGTTTTATCGCGTTGAATTGGAGAATGGCATTCAGGTGGAAATATGCGCCTCCGCCCGCGCGGCCCTGTACCGGATTATCTACCCTGCCGGGGCCGCACCAAAACTCTGGATTGACCTCGATCATCGCGATGAAGTTTCCGAGGCATCGCTGATTCAGACGGATGTAAACGCAATAAGCGGCTACCGTATTTCAAACAATTGGGCCAACGAGCAGTACGTATATTTTCACCTGATTGCCGATCATCCTGTGGCCAGTCTGCAACGATTTGGAAACCGAACTGCCGTGATGTTCGGGGCTTTTGGAGATGCCGATGTTAAATGGGGGGCAAAATCAAAAGGAAACAAACGACAAAAACCGCAGAAGCAACAAAGCGTTAGAACCGCAAATTCATCGCAGGATACTTTGCTTTTGAAAATCGGAATTTCTGCAGTTGACGAAGCTGGCGCGCACAATAATGTGGAAAGCGAAATTCCCGATTTTAACTGGAACAAATTGTCGGAAAAGACAGAGGCAAACTGGCGGGAAGAACTAAGCCGTATAACTGTTGCCGGCGGAACAAAAGCCCAGCGCGCAACATTTTTCACGGCCATTTACCACGCACTCTGCGCCCCCAATCTCTACATGGACCAGGACCTGCGATACCGCGGTATGGATCACCGTATTCATATCCCGGTTGGTTTTACTCCGTACACTGTTTTTTCGCTTTGGGATACTTACCGCGCGGCGCATCCTCTTTATACACTGGCATGGCCTGAAAAGAACCAGGATTTTATTCGCACCATGCTCGATGATTTTAAAAAGAGCGGTCGTCTGCCGGTTTGGAAACTCGCCGATTACGAAACCAATTGTATGATCGGTTATCACTCCGTACCGGTTATTGCAGATGCCTGGAGCAAGGGTCAGCGGGATTTTGATGCTGCGCTTGCCATGCAGGCCATGGTTGCGAGTGCGGAAAGAACAGCACGGGGACTGCAGGCTTATCGGAAATTTGGATTTATTCCCGCCGACACGGAAGCGGAATCGGTTTCCCAAACCCTGGAATACGCCTATGACGATGCCTGCATTGCCCGGATGGCTGCCGACCTTGCCCGGGAATCCGAAAAAGGGCTGAGAGCAGAAAGTGCGTTGCCTGATGGTCGGAGTTATGCGGCTCTGGCCGATACGTTTGCCCGTCGGGCTGCAAGCTGGAAGCATTTGTTCGATCCGGAAACGGGCTTTTTCCGCGCCCGGCAAAACGGCGGTTTTATTTCACCCTTTGATCCGGCGGAAGTCAATTTTCACTACACCGAAGCGAATGCCTGGCAATACGCTTTTTCAGCGCCTCAGGACCTGATGGGCCATGCGGAAATGCTGGCTGCAGCCACAGGTCAGCCAGCGGCTTTCCGGGAAGCACTCGCAGAGAAACTGGATGGTTTGTTTGCCGCGCTGCCGGTCACCACCGGTCGCGAACAAGTGGACATCAGCGGATTGATCGGGCAGTACGCTCACGGCAACGAGCCTTCGCACCACATTGCCTATCTCTATGCCCATCTCGGTCAGCCCTGGAAAACGCAACAGCGTGTTCGACAAATTCTGACCGAGCTTCACAGCGACCGTCCGGACGGGTTGTGCGGAAATGAGGACTGCGGGCAGATGTCGGCGTGGTATGTGCTGAGTGCAGCGGGCTTTTATCCGCTTGCACCCGGTCTGCCGGAATACACGTTGGGAAGTCCGCTATTTGATACGGTTACATTTCGCCTGCCGGATAATAAAACATTTCGTCTGATTGCCAGGAGAAATGGCCCCGATCGGCCCTATGTTTCCTCGGCAATGCTCAACGGGATTCCCTATGATTCTGTAACGTTGCGCCATGCTACTGTGGCCCGAGGCGGCACGCTGGTCCTTACCATGAGCAGCGATCCGTTTAAAGAATGGGGTGTTTCTGATGCCCTGGCCTCCGATTTAACGGATGGTTCTAGCATACTTGCAGCTCCTTTTGCGGAGCCGGCACCGCGAACCTTCACCGACAGCCTGAAAATTGTTCTGCGCTGCGCCGACCCGTTGGTCTTGAATACGGCAGCCCAACTAGCAAACCCGTTGCAGGATGTCAATCCCGCTGAGCGTTTTTTCATCCAGTGGCGTTTCGGCGGCGAGTCGGGTTGGCGTGAATACACGACACCGATTGCGATCACCGGTAATGCGTCGTTGGAATTTCGTTCAGCCGGGGTTAAAAAAAATGCCGTCGGCGAAATGGAAAAATTGTACAGTCCGGTTCAGGAATCGCGATTCACCAAATCCGGCGGGATGGGATCGCTGAAACTCGGTACGGCTTACGCCCCGCAGTACGCTGCTGGCGGTGACCAGGCATTGATTGACGGATTGCGCGGACCGGCGGATTTCAGAACGGGTTTTTGGCAGGGCTATCAGGGTGTGGACCTGGAGGCCACATTGGACCTCGGGCAGGTTCGCGAAATCAAGGCTGTGGTTGCCGGATTTTTACAGGACGAAAATTCCTGGATCTTTTACCCGCTCCGGGTGGAACTTGAGATTTCCGTTGACGGTCAGAACTGGCGCACACTTGCTGCGGATCATGCTCCGGTTCCCTGGCACGAGCCAGGAGTTTTGCGTCACGATTTTCGCGCGGGTGTTTCCACTCCGGTTCGTTATATCCGTTTGCGCGGGGTCAACAGGGGCATCTGTCCGCCGGAACACAAAGCGGCCGGTCACAAAAGCTGGATTTTCAGCGATGAGTTTTTTGTGGAATAGTGCAGGTGTCTAAAAAGAGTAAAGTATATGATCACATTTTTACCACATGAAAAAATACGGTCTTTTTTTAGTGATTCTTTTGGTGTGCAACATACAATCCCTTTGGGCACAAGACGGCAAAGCCATGCGCCGGGATGAAAAGGCAGTGTTGGAGACTTTTCGCAAATACCAGGAGGCTGTTCTTGCAGATCGCGGGAGTGTTGCCTGGGTTTACGTGGATGAACGCACCCGGAGTTATTATGACCGGATGGTGGAGATCATCCGTTCTGCGGATAGTGCTACGGTTTCGGCCCTTCCCCTTCTGGACCGCATAACCGTATTGTTTTCGCGTTACCGGGTTCCGTTGGATACCTTGAAAAGAATGGATGGGAAATCCATGTTTACTTATGCTATTCGAAATGGCATGATCGGGAAAGGCAGTGTTGCCGAAATGTCTATCGGGAAGGTGGAAATTCAGGGTGATTTTGCAGCCGGCCAAATGGTTTCCGGGGGCGAAGACACCCCAATTAATTTTCATTTTTACCGCGAATCCGAAAATGAAAAGGAACCGTGGAAATTGGATTTGACGTCCATCTTTCGGGTTTCCGAAGTGGGCTTGCAGCAAATGATAGCATCAGAGGGGATTTCTGAAAATGAATACCTCCTGGGACTGATGCAGAGTGTGCCAGGACTGATCACCCTTTCTGAAATTTGGCAGCCTTTGGACCGGCCTTAATATCCGGTTCCGGAATTCTTCGCCATATAAAAATATTTTTAATGAACCAGGCACAGAAGCCAAATCCGGATGTGGAGTTTGCACGGCAGCGCCGCCGCCTTTTGCAACAGGGTTTGTTTTTCGGCGGCACCATGGCTATCTCACCAGTTTTACTTGCGCAAGGCCTGGCTGCAAACCCGGCCGCCACCCAGTCAAGCGCACCAGAAACAGCGCAGAGCGCAAATCAGGAAACCGAGCGGACCGGTCATTCCGGAGCCCGCCCTTCGCCGGAAAGCAAACAGCCGCAAACCGCGGTGATGCAAAATAATGCGGTGGTTATTTCAACCTGGAACCATGGATTGCCGGCCAATAAAGCGGCCTGGAAAATTCTGAAGCAGGGCGGCACTGCACTGGACGCTGCCGAAGCCGGTGTGCGCGTGCCGGAAGCGGATCCGGATAACCGTTCTGTGGGACCCGGCGGCATGCCGGATCGCGACGGTCACGTCACCCTGGACGCTTCGATCATGGACCACGACGGGCGCTGTGGCGGCGTCTGTTTTTTGGAGGGGTTCATGCATCCTATCTCCGTTGCGCGCAAAGTCATGGAACTCACGCCGCACGTGCTGCTCGCGGGCAAGGGTGCGGAGCAATTTGCCCTTGCCCAGGGATTTGAGCAAAAAATTCAGATCAACCCCCAAGCCCGGGAGGCCTGGCAGGAATGGCTCAAAACGGCAAATTACGCGCCACCAATTAACGCTGAAAATCATGATACGATCGGCTTGCTGGCATTAGATGCCAACGGCCGGCTGGCGGGCGCCTGCACAACATCCGGCCTCGGATTCAAAATGCACGGCCGCGTTGGGGATTCACCGATCATTGGCGCAGGACTCTATGTTGACGGTCAGGTGGGCGGGGCAACCGCTACAGGTTTGGGCGAAATGGTGATTAAGATTTGCGGCTCCTTTCTGGTGGTTGAGCTGATGCGCCAGGGCGCTTCGCCACAGGAAGCCTGTGAAGAAGCGGTTCGCCGGATAGCTGCCCGGCAGGACATCGCCGATCAGCAGGTAGGTTTTCTGGCCCTGGACACCCGCGGCCGCACCGGCGCCTACGCCATTCGGCCGGGGTTCAATTACGCGCTGACCCGCTCCAGCGACCACCGTTTGCACGATGCCGATTCGCTGGTACCATGAGTGGATAGATAATGTCCCCAAAAAGCTCCAGGAAAAAGCTCCGGTATTGCTCCAGTTTCGCCAACGCGCCAGGTCTCACCGTTTCACCGTTTATTTGAAACTTCTTCAGCACCTTTGACCCGCAACTATTACCATGAGCATACCAGTAACTCCCGGTACATCCGGTCGCCAGCCAGGTACCCCAACAACTGTCCAATCCGGGCTTTCTGCGGCTCTGGCTTTCCTGGTGATGTTGTTTTTCTCGTGGGGCTTTCTCACGTCCATCAACGACATTCTGATTCCTCACTTCCAGGAGCTGTTTGACCTCAGTAATCTGGAAGCGGCGCTCGTGCAATTTTGTTTCTTCGGGGCCTACTTTGTCATTGGCATTCCTTCGGGGATGCTTATTGAACGAGTGGGCAACAAACGGGGAATCGTGATTGCGCTGGGGGTAATGGCCTTTGGTTGCTTCCTTTTCCTTCCCGCTGCCAGGCTGGTCAGTTATCCGCTGTTTTTGGGGGCGCTGTTTGTGCTGGCCAGCGGCATTGTGGTGCTTCAAACAGCCGCCAACCCTTTTGTGGCCTTGTTGGGAACGGAGGAAACAGCCGCACGCCGTCTCAACCTCAGTCAGGCTTTCAATTCTCTGGGTACCACCCTGGGCCCCCCGCTCGCTGCATACTTTATCCTCCGCGACACTGTTGACCTGGATCGGGCTGCACTAGCCGACGCGGTAAGGGTTCCCTACGTTTTCTTGGCCTTTGCGCTGGTGTTGCTGGCCGTTGTTTTTGCCGTTATTAAACTGCCCAAACCGGCCAGCCTGACCAACCACAAAGAAGTTCACCTGGCCTCACACCGTCCGCTGATTTTGGGGGTTGCGGCCATCTTTTTCTACGTGGGTGCAGAAGTTTCCGTGGGAAGTTTCCTGGTGACTTACATGGGCACTGACCGACTGGGCGGACTTTCGATGGAGAAGGCCGGTTACCTGGTCACGTTCTACTGGGGTGGGGCCATGTTGGGTCGGTTCATCGGATCTGCGGTGATGGCTTACATCCGGCCAAACCGTCTGCTCATGGTGAATGCACTCATGGCCATCCTGCTGTTGTTGGTGACAATCAGCACAACCGGATCGGTTGCACTTTGGTCGGTGCTTGCCATCGGGCTGTTTAACTCGGTGATGTTCCCCAACATCTTTACCCTGGCTATTTCCGGGCTCGGTGATGGCGTCAACCGCGCTTCCGGCTGGTTGGTCATGGCCATTGTCGGCGGAGCGATACTTCCCTTGTTGCAGGGTGTGACCGTTGACAAGGTGGGCATTGCCGCCTCCTTCCTGGTGCCCATTGCCGGGTATGCCTATGTGGCCTTTTACGGCTGGCGAGGCTGGAGACAGCCGGTCGCAGCCAGGTCTTGATGCCTACCC
>JANNSM010000204.1:0-11144 GCA_031402635.1 Bacteroidota bacterium
GCTGTAAATTGTAAATAAATCCCGCTTGCCTCCTTCAATGTAAAGGTCGCGGTAAGTGGATTTGATCAGATCGCGGTGCCGTCTGTTCAGGATGCGTTTTCCAATGTCCGTTTTGCAGTAATCCAGAGGAGTCGGCTCGCCCTTTCGTTTGCGTTCCCTAACCCGGAGCATGGAAATCCGATCCTGGTGAACAACTTCAATCCAGTCATTGCCTTCCAGTTGGCCGGGCTGAATTTCACCGCCCGGGAAGTTACGTCCCAGATCTTCCAGACTGTACCATTTGGGACCGTCAATGACGTAGTCAATGCAGGAAATACTGCAATAGCAGTCCAGTTCATCCTGGTAGCGCTGGAGATTGCGGAACCAGAACCGGATAGAATCCCGCTCTATTTTCTCCGGCTCGGAAATGACAAAATCTACCCGGAAGACGTTCTCGGCAAGCCGGAACTGGTCGGGGTTTTCGTCGTAATAAGCCTGAATCTGTTCGTGGGGAAGGGAGGTGTCAAGGTTCTGGTCCAACCATTCCTGCATGTAGGCTTCAATCAGCAGACTTTCGCGGTATTCCTGGGCCTGCCGGTCAATCTCGGGTAATTTTCCGGATAGGTTTTCTGACGCGACCTGAAGTAACAAATGGTGTTTGATCCAGGTGTCAATAAATTCCTGACAGAGTTTTGCACTGTCTTCGGCCGGGACACCGTCCGGCACAATTCCTTTCAGGTCAGACGGATACAGGTAGCGGTCATAAACCCTGGCAACCGGCTTTTCTTCCAGGGAAGAATTTGACCGGCACGATGTCCAGAAAAAGAGCCCGCCGATGAAGCAGGCGCAGATCATGGTAAAAATCGGCGAGCGGTACAACGATCAGCGGATCATGGATTGGAAGACCTGCTGGTGAACAACAACCGGATATTTAGCGCGAAGTTCTTCGACCCAACGGTCTTCAAGGTATTCCTGATAATCGGAGATCACGTAGCCTTTGGCTTCATCAAGCGATTTTGGCTTTGGCTGAACCAGCTCAAGCACCTGCACAATGACCACGTTTCCGCTTTCATTAGAGAGGTTTGCACTCAATCCGGTATTTTGTCCGGCCTCATCAACAAAACTGTTTTGGCCGGGAAGGAACAACCCGCGCTCCGTGCGAACAACGGTCTGGCTGTCATCGGTGTTGTACTTCGCCTTAATTTCTTCTTCGCTGGCGCCTCCGGACAGGGACTTGCGCACCTTCTTGGCAATTTTGGCGTCCTGAATGGTGTAAATCACGGCATCCTTGCGATTCTCCCACATGTAGTCTCCCGTGTGCTGTGCGTAGAATTGCTGTAACCCAACCGTATCCCGCATCGCCTGTTGCCAGACTTTTTCTTCGGTGAGTTCAAAAAGAAGAATACCATCGCGATACTCCTGCAGGAGGCGGCGAAACGCTTCGTCCTTTTTCCCGAGCGCATATTCCACCGTATTGTCTTCTACATATTGTGCATAGAGGCGGTCCACTTTGGCGGAAATATCCTGGTCGCGATAAGCCCGCTGGCTGCGTTCTACATGACCTGCAAAATCGTCAACTTTAAAATTCGTGTCGCCGAGTCGGAAAAGCACGGCCTGTGTGTTGGTGGCCTTGCGGGCCCGCCAGGTATTGATCAGGATAGATGAATCCAGGGATGCCTTGAAAGCGTCAAGCACCGCCTTGTTTTCGGTAAATCCATAATCGCGGTGAGCCTTATTGATATAGGCTCCCCGGGATTCGTCATAGCGGCCCGCCCGCTGAAGGCGGCGAAGCACTTCGGCTTTCATATCCTCATAACCGGCAAGCGGGGTGTGTTCCACAAGTTTGAGGAGGTGGTAACCGTAGCTGGTGGCCACCGGCTCCGAAATGTCGCCTGGGTTTTTCAGGGCGAAGGCGGCATCCTCAAATGCGCCAATCATCTTACCGGTGCTGAACGGCTCGAGCAAACCTCCTTTGGAAGCCGATGTTTTGTCTGCCGAGTAAATGGCTGTCAGGCTGTCAAATGAGGCACCGCTGCGAATCTGTTCCAGGATACCATTTATTCTGGTCAGGGCGGCTTCACGGTTTTCGGTACCACCTTCTTTAGGGAACTTGATCAGCAAGTGGGCTACCTGAACCGTGCCGCGGTTGGCGCGGCGCTCGCCGGGCATGATGATGTGATAACCGTAGCGGGTCCGCACCGGCTGTGAGATCTGCCCCTTGGGGGTGTTGAAGAGCGCGTCTTCAAAGCGAACATCGGGAATCTGCAATCCCGTGACATATCCAATATTGCCTTTGTTCTCTTTGGCCGAAGGGTCCTCGCTCACGGAGGCGGCCAGTTCACCAAAATTTTCACCCTTGATCAGGAGCTCCCGGATTTTCCGGATGCGGTCCAGAGCGGCCAGGGTATCGGCGGGAGAAGCCCCGGGCTGAACGGTAACCATGATGTGGTGGGCGTCAACTTCCAGCAACATCCGGTCATAAGCGGCTGCCGTCATTCCATCCGTAACCGCCTTGTCAAAATACGATTTGACGAGTTGTTTGCGGTAACGGTCCAGTTCTGACTGCACGGTAGGCAGGGTATCAATGCGCAGCGTTCTGGCTTCTTTAACCTTGAGTTTGAAGTTGATATACAACTCCAGATACTCCTCCAGCGAAGCCCTGCTGTAGTCGTTTTGCTTGGTGGGGTTATTCTTGCGGTACACGTATTCAAACTCATCGCGGGTAACCTGTTCGTTTCCAACTTCGAAAAGTACCTGATCGGGGTTTTCACCGTTTTTAACATCATCACCTCCTCCAGCGGAGAGCAGCAGCGGGAGCATGGAGAATGCAGCGCTCAAAAACATTCCCAAAATATTCTTTTTCATCTATCGAATTCCTTAGCTGTTAACGATTTGGGCTAACGATTTGTCATTAAAAACAACGCGCCCCGGGCAAATTCCGGAGCGCGGCAAAGGTAATGATTTTTTGAGGACCCCCGAACAGCGCAAGTTTCTTCTTCAGGGGTAAAAAACGGGCGTTCAAACGCCGGTGTGCGAAGGGCTCCAGGGAATCAGGAAACCGGTACCGCCTTGTTCATGGTGCAGACACAAACACCGTCAACAACATCAAACCGGACTTCATCCATGATCGCATGGATAAGCCGGAGCCCGAGACCGCCTTTCATTTTATGGCGAATAAAGTAGTCAATGTCCCGATCCAGCAGCTTTGGGTCAAATTCAAACTTCCCGACATCGAATATGCGCACCGACAGCACGCCCTCCCGCAGGTCGGCTTCCAGCCGGATCATCCGGTTTTCGTCGCAATCATTGCCGTGAATGATGGCGTTTGCACAGGCTTCATCAACCGCCAGGACGATCTGGTCACGGAGCAGGCCGGTGATTCCGTTGGCGGCCAACTCCCCTCCGAACCGGTCCCGGATGGATTTGAGTTCCTCCCTTCGGCAGGCGACCGAATAATTGGCTATCATGAAATCAATTCCATCGCCTCTTCCCGGGAAGAAACGAAGGTGAAAAGATCGGTAAGTCCGAGAATAGTGAATACGTTCCGGACACTTTCGCGCAGCCCGCAAAAAATGAATTGCCCGCCCTGGTCGTAAACATCGTCTTTGTTGCTGATGAAGACCCCCAATCCTGCCGAGGCGATATAGGCAAGTTCCCGGCCATCAAAAATGAATTGGGTATGGCCTTCGCTGATGTATTCTTTCAGCCAGGAATCAAAGGCAAGCGATGAACTGGCATCGAGGTCACCGCTGATCAGTACAACGATGCCGCCGGAAATAGGCTCGCCGGCTATCTGCATTCCTGAAGGCTTGTTGGTTGTGTTCATCCTGGATGGCTTGTACGTGATATTACGACTTTTTGTTACTTATTGGGGTGTTGGTCTTTTCTTGTAGAAGGCTGATCCTTTGGGCATTCCAGGTGCTCAGGTGGTTGTGCCGGCATATAGGCACTCCGGACAACAGCTTTTAAACAGCGTGGCACAACCGCAGCGCGACTGGCCGTTATTGGAATTTGATCACCAGCAAGGTGATGTCATCACCGGCGCGGCCGCCGGAAAGATAAGCCTGTACGTCGTCGAGAATCCGCCGTTTAATTTCTTCGGCCGTAAAAAAGGCGTGCCGGGCTACGACATGGCGCAAGCGCTCTTCGCCGTATTCCTCCCGGCTTTCCGGGTGCATGGCTTCCAAAATGCCGTCGGTGTACAACACAATGATGTCATTGGTGTCAAACCGGTGCGAATTCACGGAGATTTTCTTTCGGAAGCTTTCGTTTCTGAGAATTCCCAGGCCCATGCCCTCATCCTTCAGGTATTCCGCTGTTCCATCATTGGCCCTATAGTAAAGTACCTTACAATGACCGGCGCGGATGTAATAGAATTCGTTTTGAAGGGGCCGGAAACTCATGTAAACCATCGTCAGAAAAACCTGGGGATCAAAACACGCACCCACGGCAGTGTTGACCCGGTAGATAAATTCTTCTGGCCTGCTGAGGTAATCCAGATTGGAGTGGAAAATTCCCTTCAGCTCGGCAACGTTAAACGCCGCACCCATCCCCTTGCCGGAAACATCGCCAAGTACAATATGAAGTTCTTCGCCGGTTTCAAAAAAATCATAACAATCTCCGCCCACTTCCTGAGCGGGACGGTAAGCCACGGAAAGCTTGACCCAGGGGCGTTCAGGCACGATGGCAGGAAGAAGCTTTTCCTGCACCCTTGTGGCAATCTCAAATTCATTCTTCATCCTTTCGTTCTCGACGGCCTGGGCTACCAGCCGATTCTTCTCCAGCGCCAGACGAGCCTGATTGACATAAGTGCCAAGCATCCGGATGGAATAATCGTCAAAGGCATCCTCGGGTTCCTGGAGAAGAACCAGGCTGCCTTCCGGATGCCCGTTTACCGACATCGGGAAGGTCAGTACGGTTTTGTACTGGTTGCCGAATACCCCAAGCTGCTCGTGACGGGTGGTGTCGCGGACGTAAAGGTGACCGTCGCGCTCCATGGTAGCCGTATTGGCTTCGCTGCGAAGTTCTTTTTCCCAAAGACCGATCTGCCCGAGGGCTACTTCGCCCCGTTTAAGGTATTGAACCTGATTGCCACGACCCACCGGTCGCGTAAACCATGCAGCCCTGGCGCCTGAATTGCGGTAACATAAATCAAGCAGCAATTCCTGGATATCTTCGGCCGACCCCTTGTGGCTGATTTGCTCGTGAAGACTTTGAAAACCGAAAATATCGTTGTTTCGCCGCTCAATGACGGCAGACATTGGCCAATTGAACAACACGGCGAGCAGAGAAATCAAGGCATATCCCCCGTTGAATATCATCAGCATCAGGGGGAACGGATTTTGGAGCGCGTCACGGAAAAATACCCCCGGCGCATCTTCGACCACAAACCAAAGGATCAGCCCGAGATGGACCCAGGTGATCAGAAAAAGGTAAATCAGCACGTACAACCGGCTGCCCGACGCCATTTCCGCTATCCAGCGCACCCTGAAAAGCAGCGAGAACGCCGGAATTGCCGCCAGCGCATATCCGATGTACAGCACCAGCTCGGGCATCGGCAGGATGGCTTCCAATGCGCTGAATCCGAGTATCACCGCAAACCAGCGCAAGGTCACGCGTGTGGTGACGGTCCGCTCATCCACCAGATGCTGCAGGGCGGCAAAAGAACGGGTCAGGTAAAACACCAGCGGCAGACTCGCCAAAAGCGGGTAAACTTCGCCTGTAAAATAGGCAAGCGGACTCCGGAAGTCCGGAGGGAAAAGCTGCGAAAGCAAAACAATGGTCAGCGTAATAAGCCCGCCTACGAGCAAATTGCGCAACAGGATTTCCGGATCTACCGGATTGCGGTTGTGGTCAAAGCCAATGGCATAGACCAACGAGGCCAAAAAAAAGAGGCTCACGGCCAGGCCGGAAACCCAGGGCAACAGGACGAAAGCGCCTTCATAGGCTTCGCTGGCAGCACTGGCAGTAGCCACTGCCCAGGAAACCAGCGCAACCGCCAGCAGCAGTGGCTTCAGCCAGGGAATGCGTTGAAAGGAAAACCTCAAATGGTCATTTTAGAGCGGGGAATGGATCCGGAACGCAAAACCGGTAATGGCGGGGACAGCGGAATTTATGTCAAAAATAAGGTATAGTCAATATGAAGCAGGTCAAGGTTTTGCACGACCTGGAAATCGTCAAGGTGGCGGACAAGGGCTTGGGCATGGGCTACTTTGAAGGCAAAGTCATTTTTGTGGAAAGAACGGTGCCCGGCGATGTGGCCGATGTGCAGTTGTTCAAAAGCAAGAAAAACTTCGCTATGGGATTCCCGGTCCGCTTTGTCCGGTATTCCGAAAAACGGATCAAACCCTATTGTATCCATTTCGGCACGTGCGGAGGTTGCCGCTGGCAAAACCTTCCCTATGAAGCGGAACTGGAGTACAAAACACAACTGGTAGCCGATGCCCTTCAGCGGATTGCCCGGGTGAAGGGCGCAGCCGTACAGCCGGCGATCGGCGCTAACCCGATAACTTTTTACCGCAATAAGCTGGAGTACACTTTTTCTAACCGGAGGTGGCTAAGCCGGGAGGAAATTGACGGTGGAACAGACGCTTCGGCTGACATCATTGGCTACCATATTCCGGGTTACCACGATAAAGTGCTGGATATTGAAGAATGCCACCTTCAGCCCGGACCATCGGATGCCATTCGAAAGTTTGTCGGCGATCTGGCCAGGGACAAAGGCCTTTCGTTTTATGACCTGGGCCGCAAAACCGGACTTCTCCGAAATCTGCAAATCCGAAATAACCGCCGGGGCGAATTTATGGTGATCCTGGTTGTGCAGGAATTCAACAAAGAGATCGGGGAATTGCTGGAATCCATCGCCATAGAATTTCCTGTGGTAACCTCACTGCATTACGCGCTCAATACCAAGAGCAATAGCTCGATGACCGACGTGGATGTGGTGAACTTTTCCGGCGCTGATCACCTGGTGGAACATTTGGGCGAAATACGCTACCGCATCGGTCCGCGGTCATTTTTTCAGACCAACCCGAACCAGGCCGAAGTGCTGGTGGCAAAAGTGCGCGAGTTTGCAGGCCTGAAGCCAACTGACCTGGTGTATGATCTGTACACCGGGCTGGGAAGTATCGCGCTTTACCTGGCCGGGCAATGCCGGCGCGTAGTCGGGATCGAATGGGTTGAAGAAGCGGTGGCGGATGCCCGGGTGAATGCGGCGGAAAATGGGATTGGCAATTGCGAATTTTTTAGCGGGGATATGGCGCGTCTGCTGACCCCGGCGTTTTTTCTGGAACAGGGTGCGCCGGATGTTATCATCACCGATCCACCCAGAGCCGGCATGCCCGACAAAGTGAATCGCCGTCTTTTGGAATCCGGCGCCAGGCGGATCGTTTACGTTTCCTGCAATCCCGTTTCGCAAGCGCGCGATCTGGAACAACTCATGGAAGGATACGATATCGCGCTCCTTCAGCCGGTGGATATGTTTCCCCGCACCTATCACATTGAAAATATTGCCGTTCTGGAGAAAAAGCAGGCGGGATGACCAAAGGGTGGCCAGCCAATAATCCGGAAATAAACTTATTGTCCGATACCCAATGACTGAAGCCGCTGATACTCGCTCCGGTTGTGTGGGCTGTAAATGGCGTCCAGGATATCGCGCTGCTCTCTTCGGGTCAAATGAAGGCTAACCGACGCCTTTTTCGCGCCTTCGGCTGGTGTGTATTCAAAAACAAATACATCGAGGTTGCCGTTGAGCTCTTCGCTGGCATAGTCAATCAGAAAATCCTGCTGGTAGTCCTGAATTTCACTCCAGTTGGCCAGCAGATTGCCAACAGGACTGAAGATTTTGTCAAGAAACGATTGCCCCTTGTAGTCCGCGATGGCTTCAAATTGCTCGTGACCGCGTATTTCAATGAGCACCACACCGGAAGTATTGTCATTGAGCCAGTCCGCAAAATGGTGAATAAAGCGCGTGCTGGTTTCCAGGCCAAAGTTGTCCCGCAGACCGGCATCCATGACTTCCGTAAGCGGATCACTGGGCAAGGCCACATTCGGCAAAATATAGGGAAAAGTGGCATTCATACGCAAAGCCGACGTCATCAGCAGCGAATCTGCGCCCTGTTCCCGGAAAAAAGCGCGGAAATCAATCCCGTCAATTTGTGGCTCCCGCAGATTGCCGGCATTGTTGGCCGGGGTGGTCAGCCAGGAAACCGGTTGAGGACTGATATAGCACTTTCTCCCATCGTTGATAATGGTCGGCGAGATCACGAGGAGCGGCATCTCCTGCTTCAACTCCGCCTCCCGAAAACCGGCTATCGGTTTATCGAGAATGCCGTGGGTATGTTTGTTGAACGTCTGTTCAAAAATGTAAGCCCTGTCCTTGTGGTATTCCTGGCCCGCAGCGGTAAAATGCTGCCACGGAAAAAACAGGTCATTAACCACGATGGTAAAGAATACCGGGTTAAGCATATCCGCGGAAAGGGCCCTGAGGTGCTCGCGTCCGTATTTATTGACGGAGGTATCCGTTTTGGCCAGCCAGGCAACCTGCCGGTAATATGCCGATCCCAAAATTCCACCGGAAGCGCCGGTCATCAGAAAAGCATGATCCATCAGGGTGCCTCCGCAAATGCTGTCCGCCTGTTGAAGCACTCTTGCCGTAAAAAGACCGGCCCGGAGTCCGCCTCCTGAAGCATTGATCAAGACCAACCGGGGCTTGCGCCCGCCGGAGTCGGTATTCTTGGCCGCCCAGGTGTCCAGGATTGCCTGCCAGTGCGCTTTGTCACTGGCCCGGATGGCAGGATGGCTGAGGCTATCCAGCCGCTCCAGAGAATAGGTGGAAGGGGAGGTGTTGTAATTCAGGCCGTATGCTTCATTTTCGTATTTAAATAAGTCATTCTGCATTAAGGCATTCAGCCCAAGAATCAACGCAACGTACATGGCGGCCCTCCAACCCCTGACCCAGTAGCTGAACGCACCGGTAAGCGCAACCAGCAAGCCGAACAAAATCAACACGCTCGCTCCTGCGGGAATCCGGAAAAACTGGTAATCAATCAACAAACCGAGAGCGAGTAGCAATACCAGGCCCGTTATTTCAACAAACACCGCATTGCCGTGGTGCTGGCGATAGACTTTGAGCAAAAGCGCAACATCGTAGTGTGCCACCGACCGGACAATGCGCGGGCGCAAGTTCATGTTCAGGTAGGTATCCACCCGCCAGATCATCGGATTTTCCGGAGGCTTCTCACTGGTGGACCGCATCTGAATGTCCAACGCCTCGTCGTCGCGGCGCAGACCCATGATCTGCCAGATATCTTTGTTGGTTTGAAAAAAGTAGGTGCCCGAAAGCAGCACGATCAGCAAAACTCCGGATAGCAAACCCAGCACGTTGGAAAGCACGATCTGGGTGGAAGCAAACTCATTGTCGCGCTGAAAAGCCACCAGGCTAATGATGTAAATCGTAAGAAAAGCCAGCGGAATCAGGCTGTTGTTGAGCATGAAAACGCCAAAGGGCTTGTTGATCGTAGCCAGAAAAGGAAAACGATGCGCGTGGAGGATATACGCCGTGATGTTCCAAGTAACCAGGAATCCGCCCAGGGCAACGCCTACCAGAAAAAAACTGAGAAAATCCACTTCACCCAGATACTCCGGGTCCAGATAGAGATAGTTGATGCCGTAATGCTGTCCGGTTAAACTGGTGACCAGCAGCGTCAGAAAGATCCAGATGATGAGCAAAAAATGGTGCTTTTTAACATGCACCAATACCAATTGAATTGGGAAGGAATAGAAAATGCCGGTCAGAATATTCACGTCAGACCGGAATTTAACCAGGAATCATAGAATATGGGCCAGTAGAACGGCATTGTTTCAGCTTCCGGGAGCCGGCAGGACCTCCCAGCGTTGCAAAAGATCGAAGCAAATGAAGGTTAACCTGCAGCGGAATAAACTCCCGGGTAATTCTTATACGATTGCCGGAGTATTCAGATACATTGACCCTCAGCGGATAAAAAGACTTTAAAAGCTCTGGAAAACAGGCTATTCGTACCCCGATTCATAAGTGCCGATGTCCGGCAGAGTACCGGGGAAAGGCCGGATGTTGCCGTTCAGATCCGGGCTCAGCCCGATATCAAAACCGGCATCTATGGCCGGCGATCCGGTATCGAGCCGGTAGTCTCGCTCACTGCGGTCAACAAACAACGGGGATTGGTTGAAAATGCAGTTGAACGTATTAATGGTATCCGTTGAAATGCGTGTCCGGAGCAAGGAGTGGCTGAACAAGTGGTTGAAGGCTGCGCCGGTTTCCAGATTTCCGAGTACAATCTCCTGCTCCCGCAGGATATTGCCTTCAACAATCACATTTCTAAAATCGGCTTCCTGTAAATCAGCCTCAAGGATGATGTCCCCTCCTGTTTCGTCCTGCCCGAAGTTGTAGAAGTTGGCCAGAACCAGAATGGGGGTCTGATGGCTGACGGCAACCGAGCCAAAATTGGCCAGCGTGCAATGCCGGAAATCATACCGTCCGCCCAGCAACAGGGCTGCATTGGAAGCTCCACAGTTGTAGATCAGGGTGTTCTCTGCATAAATATCCGAAAGCAGCGAAATGATCCCGTTGCCCAAACAGTCCTGAACAACCACATTTTCGAGCCTGATTTCCGGCATATTCCCCGGATTGAAATCGGACAGGTTTGCACTTTTACTGAATCCGCAGAGCAATCCTTCCCGGCTGTTCTTGACCATGGCATTGCGCATGATGTTGCCGCTGCTTCCGCGGAGAAAAAACAACCCATCCCACTGGCCGGGCAGGTCCCGGAAAAAAAGTTCCAGCCGGTCTTGTTGAAACGTCACCGTTGAATCCGGCAACCCTTCTACAATCAGGGTACCATCAACGAGCATCCCTGAATTTGCGTGGAAATGGATTCTGCATCCTTCGCGGATAGTGAGCGTGCAACCGCTGTCTACCTGAACGTAGTTGTAGATAACGTAGGGAAGGTTGTCTTCCCAAATTTCATCACAAATCCGCTGGCCGTTAAAAAAATTGGCATTCTGCCCCCAGGCCACCAGCAGCACGCGTTGCCGGTTTCCGTTGGTCACGAAGATCAGCGAGTCTTCAACCACGTAAGGCATCTGGTCTGCATTGGGGTCAATGGTTATTTCGACAAAAATATAGAGAC
>JANNSM010000205.1:0-8064 GCA_031402635.1 Bacteroidota bacterium
TATAAACCTGGAGTGACATGGTTTTGGCACCGGTCAGGTAAGGCGTCAAATCGTTCATCAGTCCGTTTTCGATAACAATGACATCAAACTGTACACCGGCATTGCGGATGTACTGACCCACGGTTGTGCTGGGATTGCCTACGAGGTTGATGTTTGGAATGTACTCGAAGCGGGAGCCATCGGAAAAACCGTACTGGACATTTCGATTGTCTTCAAAATCGTCGTAAACTTCCTGGGCGGACAGACTCAGACTGAGCCCCAGAAATAATAAAAGAGAAAGCTTTTTCATGATGATCTGGTTTTGATGTGTGAAACACAATGAGGGCAGTTGTTACCTCGCTGTAAGCGTCAAATTTACGTGAAGGCACCTTGATCCGTAAATATCAGGCTACATCAAAAGCCCTACAAACTTGCAAACCTGGTACATCATCAATACATCAACAGCGATTGCCCAAACCAATAAAATTTGGTCTAAAAGTTTTAAAAACTGCTATTAATCAATATCTTAGCTATTGTGAGTTACCTTATGAACAAGTAGAATTCACATTAATTTGCTTTCACATCCCAAAAAAATCTCGTGTGGGGCGGTAGCCCTGGCCATGCTGCTGGTTTTTGTTCCTTCAATTCTTTTGGCTCAGTTACCCAGGCTCGGCACACCGGTAATCCGGAACTTTTCCAAAGACCAGTACAGGGGTGGGACCCAGAACTGGGGGGGAATAGAAGGAGCTGACGGTCTGATCTGGATCGCCAATAACCAGGGTTTGCTTGAATGTGATGGCCTGGACTGGCGCATTCACGCCCTTCCAAACCGAACCATTGTGCGGTCACTGGCACGGGATTCATCGGGAAAAATTTATGCCGGAGGTCAAAGCGAGCTCGGGTTCTTTGAGCCGGACAAAAGCGGAAATCTGGCCTATACCAGTTTGTTAGACCGGCTGCCGGAGGGCACCAGAGAGTTTGAAGATGTCTGGAAAATTATCCTGGCCCGCAGACAGATTTACTTCCTGGCCTCTGAAAGCATTTATTCTATCCCCGTTGAAGGAAGGGCAAAGGGAGGGCGGATCCAGACGGATGGAAAAGTTCTTTTTCTGGGCATGTTCAATGACCGGATTATTCTCCAGATCGAGAATCGCGGACTCTGTGAGTTGAAGGCATCCGGTGTAATCGAAGAACTCCACCCTTACACCCGCAACCTGACTACCCTTACGGCCCTGATGCCGGGAGCAGGCAATACCATAGTGATCAGCACCCTTAAATCCGGGCTTTTTCTCCTGGATTCTTCAGGGGTTCGGCCCTGGGAAACACCGGAAAGCGCCTATCTGACCACCAACCGCATCTACACGGCGATGCAACTTCGCGATGGGCGCTATGCGATTGGCACCGCTACCGGAGGTCTGGTGATTCTCAATTCCGAGGGAGAACTCCTGGCCCGCTATACCCGGCGTCAGGGTTTGCAAAACAATACGGTTCTGACCCTGATGGAAGACCGGGTCGGCAACCTCTGGATCGGGCTGGACAACGGCATCAGCCTCATCGCCATTTCTTCGCCGTTTAGCCGATTTTTCCCGGACGGAGAGTTGGAAGGAACCGCTTATGCCATGCAGGAATTTGAGGGAAATCTCTACTGCGGCACCAACAACGGGCTTTTTGTCATGGCCAGCAATATGTCAGCAGGTCAACGCAATTTTGAACTGATCCCCGGAACTGAAGGACAGGTCTGGAGTTTGCAGGTGATTCGCGGAGCACTCATTATGGGTCACCATGAAGGGGCATTTCTGGTGAGCAATCGTTCGGTCAGCAAGTTGGCTCCCCAATCCGGCTTCTGGTCTTTTTTGCCACTGGCCGCCGGCTCAAACCGGGAGCCCGAAAGACTGATCGCAGGCACATACAACGGCCTGGTTTCCTTTGTCTGGAATGGAGGATGGAAGTACGAAGGGCCGGTGTCCGGATTTGAAGAGTCATCGCGCTTTCTGGCAACCGACCCGGAAGGCTACCTCTGGATTGCCCATCCTTATCGCGGAGTCTGGCGGGGGATTGTCCGGGATTTGAAGTTTGAGAATCTTCGGTTTTTAGGCCAGGAACAGGGACTTCCTTCTAACCTCGGGCTCCAGCTATACCCGCTCGCCGAAGACGTGGTCTTCAGCGCTGAGCGCGGCACCTGGGTGTACAACCGAAATTCCGATCGATTTGAAGCCCATCCCATCCTGGATACCCTGTTGGGGCGCAGCGAGCCGGTGCGCCGGCTCATTGCCACAAACGAGGGAAATATCTGGTACTCCGTCGGTTCCAGGGTGGGGTGCATCCGCATGGAAGACATGGGCCTTTACAAAACCACTCGCCAACTTCGGCTGCCCGAAATTTCCGGGGAGCTGGTCGGCGGTTTTGAATACATCTATGACCCGCCGGGACCGGACGTTTTTTTTGCCACCGACCGGGGATTTATCCAATATACTGACAGCGAGGAGCCGTTTTCGGCCCCCTTGCCTATTGTGTTGTTAAGGGGCGTGGAAGCCTTCGGAAAGTCAGATACCTTGCTGTTTGCCGGAGCGGGCAATGTCGCCCTGCTGCAAACTCCTGAATTGCCGGCCCGAATCAATGCTTTTCGCTTCAGCTTTTCTGCGGTTGAGTTTCAGCACCCTGAACGAATGACCTATTCCTGGAAGCTGGAAGGATTTGATCAGCAGTGGTCGGCATGGTCTGACAAGGCCGAAAAAGAATACACCAATTTGAAGCCCGGCGATTACGTTTTCCGGGTTCGCACCCAGGATATCAACGGCCAGGTGAGCAAAGTCTCCGAATATACCTTTCGAATTGCTGCTCCGTGGTATGCCAGCACCCTGGCACAGATTGTTTATGGAATCACCATTGCCTCCATCCTCATTTCGTTGGTCGTGGTTCCCCAGCGGCGGTTCGCCAAAGACAAAGCGGAAATGGCTAACGAACAGGAGCGGACCCTGCGTGAACAGGAAGAGCGCCACCTGGAGCAGGAGGCCAACCGCTCCCAGGAAATCATGTCGCTTCGCAATGAGAAGTTGCAGGGTGAACTGGAGTTTCAAAGCGGACAACTGGCCAACACCACGCTGCACCTGGTGCAGAAAAATGCCCTGATCGTACGCCTCCGGGAGGATATCGAAAAACTGGACAGCACCACGCCACCGGAAGAACTCAAAAAATCACTCCGGCAATTATTGGGAATTCTCAACAACGACGACCGTCTGGATGAAGACTGGGAACATTTCGCCATTCACTTTGACAAAGTGCACGCCGACTTTCTTGCGCGGCTTCGCGATCGTTACCCCCAGCTTACCCCAAGGGACCACAAGTTGTGTGCGTTTCTTAGGATGAACCTCAGCTCCAAGGAAATCGCTCCGCTGCTTTACATTTCCGTGCGCGGCGTGGAAATCAGCCGGTACCGGCTGCGCAAAAAGCTGGAACTGGAGGCGGAATCTAATCTTACGGAATTTCTTCTCGGCATTTAAAGGGCGTGATCCTGTTCGGTGGCCTATGCCGCCTGGCTTCATGAACAGATGTTCAGGGCAGAATCACCCGCTGCAGGGTCTCCCCTGTTGAGGGCTGGCGCAGGATATAACTGCCGGGATCCAACGCTGCGCCCGAATCAGGCAGTGTGCCAAGTTTTCTTCCCAATCCGTCGTACACCTCCCAGGGGCCTTCATCGGCAGTGCGCAGAGCAGGCACGGTAAAGGCGGAACTCGCGGAGAACGGACTCAGGTCGGGGGGCGAGACGGAACAGGCGCAGCGCACGCGCCAGTTGTAAAGTGCTCCGGGAATCAGTTGTGAGTTGGGAATCACCGTCTGCGCGGGCGCTGCGCCGGTAACATTGCGCGTTGCCTCTCCGCCGCCTGAAGGCCCGCCTTTTACCTGGCAGGCCACACTTTCCGGCAAGGGATTCCAGGCCAGTTTCATGCCGCTGGCCACCGGATTTGCGGCGAGTCCATTGGGCGCCAAAGAGGCATCGCAAGCCGGGCTGCAAGGCACCTGCTCTGCCACCAGATTGTCAAAATACCAGGTACTGGGCGAAGGGTTTCCCGGGTCAAACAGAACAGCTATGGCATTGATCCCCTCATTGGCCACTGAAAAATCCGGTGAGCTGTTCAGCGTAAATGTCAACCGCTGCCAGGCTCCTGAAACGGTAGTCAACGCCCGGTAAACACTGTGCCGTCCGGCGGGAAAGGGCTGCGAACTACTCTGGTTCTGGCGCTCCAGTTGAAGGAGAATCTCCCTCCCCGCAGGAGCTGTGGAGTAAACATCCATCCGGAAACGCCGCAGCCCGCTGCGAAAATCCGCCGCATCGCCAATGGCATCTCCGGAGTAATTCAACACGTCATACAATCCCGCACCGCGGTCATAGCGGGCACAAAAAGTAGAAGGGTTCACGCCGCCCGGTGCGGGGTTGGGAAAGTTTTCCTGAAGCGTACCATTGTCGCCAAACCAAAACGCCCGCCGGGTACCGTTAAAATCCAGCAGCACCGGTTCGCAGCCATCGGCCAGGTCGAGGTCATACGAAATGGTACGGTTGCAGCCACTCCGGTCGAGCGTAACCTGCAAAGGACTTCCGCCGGTACCGGCATCTGCCGTGATAGAACGGGTGCCCGCGCCGGATTGCAAGGTCATGCCGGAAGGCAGACTCCAGGAATAGGTGGTCAGCGGAATCGCGGCGACTTTGTAAGAAAGCCCCTGCGTTTCTTCCATCACGATGTCCCGGCCGCCAATGGCCACGTTGTTGAGATCCTGATAAACCCGGACGTAATCAATTTCATAAGTTGCCGGAAACGGGGTGGTTCCGTCCGGATTACCGGCAAATCCGCCGCCTACTGCCAGGTTGAGCAACAGGTGGAAATCGCGGTCGTACCGCCACGGAAAGCTTCCCAAATCTGTAGGGGTCAGCGTTTGGAATGGGACGCCGTCAACAAACCAAACCAAAACATCTGTTGTCCATTCCAGCGTAAAAACATGAAACGCGTCGGCAAAACTTGCGGAAGGCAAATCATAGGTAGTGCCGGTGTACTGGTTCTCCGGCGGGCTGGCGCCGTAGTGCACCGTCCCGTAGGTGCGGGCGGGTTCCTGGCCTTTGATTTCCATGATATCCATTTCGCCGCTCAACGGCCAATTTCCATAGTCATAGTTTTCCGGAAGCATCCAGAATGCCGGCCACAATCCCTGCCCCGCCGGGACTCGCAGGCGCGCTTCAATTTTTCCGGTGTTGAAAGCAAATTTGCCACGTGTTGCAATGCGCGCTGAAGTATAGCTGCCGCCGCCGGAAAGCGCTCTGATTTTCAACGTACCCCCGGAAACAAAAATATTGGCAGCCGAATTGGTATAGGTTTGGAGTTCTCCGTTGCCCCATCCACACAGGCTTGGACAACCATCACCGAGATCATAGGTCCATTTGTCCGGATCAAGTGTTACTCCGCTGAATTCGTCAGACCAAACCAGCACTTCGCACTGAGCGCTTACCCGGACAATGCTCGCAAGTCCGGCAATAAAAAACAGGAATCGAAAACTCGTCATGAAAACAAGTTAAAACAAACCCGCCATTTTGGCGATTCAAAAATCGTAGTAGCGGTTAAACAGGGTACTCTTCAGCCCCAGTTGAATCCAGGTACTTTGATCAACCGTGCCGTTGGCGTTCTCAAAACGGCGGATATCCGCACTGAGTTCCAGTCCGAAGCGGGCAACCGGATTGATCAGGTAACCCACGCGAAGTCCCGTACAAAGCACTTCGGTGTTGAGCCCCTGCCCGGTTGAATTTCCGTAAGAATCCGGGAACCCCGGGATGTCAAAATCCGATATGGTCAGGTCATGGCCGTTGTGGCTGCCCAGTGTATCCGCCCCGTAGCGGCCAAAAGTGAGTTTGGCCTCGCCGTAAAAACGTTGGTACCGGTACGAGAGAATACCCACGAACTCTTCAAAATTGGCACCCAGCGGGTGGGCCAGCGGCTGGTTGTAGTGAACGTAATTCTGATCCGGATCCTTGTGCGCGTAAGTGTAAGGCTTGACCCGGTTGTACTCCGCGCGGATGACGAGGTTTTCGACGCCCAACACACCGAGCCATTTAAACCCGGCCTGCCAGGCAATTTTATTGCGGTAGTATCCATCGCCTTCGCGGGCTCGCTGAATGTCCAGATCGTCGAGCAAAAATTGTCCGTAAAAGGCCAGCCCCTGGTATGGCTGCAGCTTTAGGTTGAGCCCCATCATGGCGTTGTCCGGAGAACCCAGCCCGAATTCTACTGGGCGGTAGAAAATTACCGGATTGAGGTAATTCACGTCAAATCCGCGATATCGTGAAGAATCGCTGCCCTGCCAGATAATGCCTTCAAAAAAACCGACTTGCAGCCAGTCGGTAGCGGCATAACTCAGGTAATGGAAAGACCCGAATTTTCGTTTGTATCCCGTGCCCAGGCCTCCCGGCTGGGTCAGGTCCGTGAACTGGGCAAACAGGTTCACATACTGCAATTTCCAGACCTTGGTGGAAATTTTCAGGTGCGGATAAGGAAAGGTATTGTCAGACAACAATACACTGCGGTACCCATCGCCGAAGAAATTGGATCCGTGCCCAAATTGAAAATTGACGTATTTCGAAGGGCTCCAACTGATGTAGCCGGTAGCATTGGCATAATCCAGCCCGCTGTTCTTGAATCGTCTCACCCGGCCCTGTTGCGGTACGATCTGGTAATCGCGAACAAATTCGGTGAGGTAAACAGGAAGGGTAGCCTGGTTTTCCCGGAATGTGGTTTCAAAACTGAACTCACGGCCGATATGTCCTTTTACTGTTGCGCCCCTGGTGTTGGTATAGAGTTCGCGGCTGTCTTCCAGATCAAGACCGGCGCTGATATCAACCAGAAGATCGGCGTAAAGGCGGAAGCCCGGTTTTTCCAGGCTGACCATATGGCCGAAAGCCACGTAGTTCCAGGCTCGCTCGATGAAATTCCGGCCTTCGAGCGGCGTCAGGCGATATACCGAATCTTCGCGCACCCAGGGGGAGAGATCGTCGTAGCGGAATGGCTTTATGGCCGTGTGAAGGAGTACGCCCTTTCGACCTGAATACTGCTCAAATTCATCAGAGACATTCCGGTGAAGGGGAACATTGGTGAAGTCGGGAGAAAAGCCGGCAGGCAGCCACGAATGGGGCAACGAGTCAGGCAGCGGGCTTTGGCCTGCGAGGGTGAGACAACAAAACAGCGAATACAAAAGGACTGCGAACGGGCGCAGCCCCAGGCGTTCAGAATGCGTTTTTATCACCGCGGATCATATTCCAGACCGTTAAAAATACGATCTTAAGATCCAACAGGAAACTCCAGTTCTCCAGATACCAGACATCGTACTGAACGCGCTTTTCCATCAACCGGGGATCGGTGGTGTCGCCGCGATAGCCTTTGACCTGTGCCATACCGGTAATACCGGGTTTGATCAGGTGGCGCACCATGAACTTGTCGATGATTTTTGCATATTCCTCCGTATGCTTCAGCATATGGGGCCGGGGACCGACCACAGACATGTGACCAAACAACACGTTGAAAAACTGCGGGAGCTCATCAATATTGGTCTTGCGTAAAATCTTGCCGATAGACGTGATTCGAGCGTCGTGTTTGGTAGCCTGAATGGCATCCGACACTTCGTTAACCTGCATGGTGCGGAACTTGTAGCAGGTAAAGATCTCGTTGTTTTCTCCGGTTCTCTTTTGCTTGAAAAAGACGGGGCCTTTTGAATTTAGCTTGATGGCGATTGAAATAATCGGGAGCAGCCAACTGAAAACAAAAACCAGAACAAAAACCGAAAAACCGAAATCGAACGTGCGCTTGATAGCCCGGTTGCCGAGGCTCTCCAGCGGCTCCTGCCGGAAAGTGACCACCGGCATATTGCCGTAGTACTCAATATTGAGGCGTTTTGCCTGCCCATAGAGATAGAGCGAAAACTCGGGGATAATACGGATCCGCATCACATGGTCGTCGGCAAAATTGATCAGTTCGGTGATGATGTCCTCGCGCGATGAGGGCAGGGCGCAATAGATTTCGTCAATGTTATGCCGGATGGCGAAGGGCTGCA
>JANNSM010000206.1:0-1955 GCA_031402635.1 Bacteroidota bacterium
CATCCCGGCGATGATCGCGAAAGACAATGCCGCCAAAAACATTCCAAGACCTATTTTCCGCAGCGCGGTAGGCCGAAGCCCAATCCTGAGAAATAACGGGTACAGTACAATGCTGAACAAGGGCACATAGAATAGAATCAGCATCGGGTTTAACGCCTGGATCTGGGAAGGCAGCAAGTCGAAGGACTGCCCGAAGACCACCACGCGCTTGTCCATCTGCACGGATTGGGCCTGCTGCACCCATGAACTTCCGGTTTGATCATAAAGCGACCAGAATACAGCTACCAGGGCAAAAACAGGGAGGATGCGCAGCACGGCCGACCGCGTTTCCCCGGCCGTCAGCGTATGCCGGAAAGCCTTCCACCCCACGGGAGGAATAGTGCGGTATCGCTTTCTTCCGGTGTAAAAAACAATCGTTGCCAGCAACATGAGTCCCCCTGGGAGCCCGAAAGCCAGATGCGGTCCGAAGTTCGCCAACAGCGTTTCGCCCAAAAACATAGAGATCACGGCACCGATATTGATCGAAAAATAAAACCACGCATAAGCGCGGTCCAGCAGGTGACTGTTACCGGAACCGAACTGGTCACCCAGATGGGCGGTGACACAGGGCTTGATTCCCCCGGCTCCGATGGCAATCAGGGATAATCCCACGCTCAATCCCAACCGGGTATGGTCAATGGCCAGCACGAGATGCCCCAGGCAATACACCACCGACAAGGCTATAATCGTGCGATACTTGCCCCAGAAAATATCGGAAAGGAGCGCACCGAAAAGCGGCAACAGGTAAACACCCATCGTAAAGGTGTGGTACCAGATCCGAGATTCACTGTCAGTCATGGGATCAGCCTGACCCGCAGCATCCATCAGGTAGCGGGTCATGAAGACCGTCAGGATACTTCGCATGCCGTAAAACGAATAGCGCTCCGCCGCTTCGTTGACGACAATAAAAGGCAGGCCACCCGG
This sequence comes from Bacteroidota bacterium, assembly GCA_031402635.1. Lineage (GTDB taxonomy): Bacteria > Bacteroidota > Bacteroidia > Chitinophagales > BACL12 > WGOA01. The sequence continues at coordinate 964 of JANNSM010000206.1, forward strand.
CATGCCTTGCTTGCTTATTCCGATGGAAAGGGGAGTTTCTGGCATGCTCTTCGGCCGTCCTGAAAACGTTAGCGCAGCAGTTCCTTACGCCGGCGTTTGAAAGCACCGGTTGCCAGTTTATACATACCGAAGCCTATGGAAAGGATGACCGCCAGCCCGATCCAACTGTTGGGCTCAAGGCCAAGGAGCGGATACAATTCCCGGTTATTGGTCACGGCTATAGGAATCGCCAGACCAATGCCCAGAAGCGCTTCGCCGGTAATCAGACCGGAAGCGATCAGCAATCCGGTGCGCTCCCCGGCCTGTTTCACCGATTCGGACTGGCTTGCTGACAATCCGCGAACGTTAAGGGAACGATTGACTGCCCAGGCAATCAGCCCGCCGAGCATGATGGCGCTGTCCAGTTCAAAGGGAAGGTAAAGCCCAACACCAACGGCCAGCACCGGGATTCTAAAAGACGATCCGCGCCTTCTCTGAATCTCGTCAGCCAGGATAATCAGTACGGCAATCCCGGCACCCGCGCTGACCAGGCCCCAGGGCAAATTGCGGTCAAAGACTCCTCTGGCAACGGAAGCCATCAAACCGGCCTGGGGAGCCGGCAAGTCGGTGCTCCCTATGGTGTAAGCGTTGTGTAAAAGATTCAGGACCGGCGGAAGCACAAAAGCGGCAGAAGCCACACCAAGAATTTGAACGATCTGCACTTTTCGCGGAGTAGCCCCGAGCAGGTAACCCGATTTTAGATCCTGCATATTATCGCCCGACATGGCAGCAGCACAGCAAACCACAGCGCCAATCAGTATGGCTGCCGCAGCGCCGCGCGCCGGATCACTTCCGGTCCCGAGCAAAACCAACAGCATCAGGGAAGCTGAAAGAATGGTGGCAATCGTGACCCCGGAAATAGGATTGTTCGAACTTCCCACCAAACCGGCCATGTATCCGGCCACTGCAGAGAACAAAAACCCCGCTACAACCATAAGCAGGGTCATGAACAG
>JANNSM010000207.1:0-18800 GCA_031402635.1 Bacteroidota bacterium
CGGGCGGGCTCTCCTACTGGCCCGGCCAGGGTCAGGTGAACTGGTGGAGTTCCGCTTACGCCGCTCATTTTCTTTTGGAAGCAGAAAAGGCAGGGTATGCCATAGACCGGCCCGTCTTTAGCAAACTGCTGGGATACCTGAAAAATGAGGTCAAACGGCAGGAAACATTTATGTACCGCTACAACGGCACTAACTCCCGCGAGGTGGCGGTAAAAGAAATTGGGTACAGTTTGTATGTACTGGCGCTCGCCGGTCAACCGGACATCAGCACTATGAATTATTACCAGAGCCATCCTGAACTGCTGGCGTTGGACAGCAAATACCTCCTGGCGGTAGCCTACGGACTGGCAGGAGATCAGGAGCGGTTTGAGCGCATATTACCGCCTTCGTTCACAAGCGAAGAATCTGCTACTTCATTTGGCGGCAGTTTCCACTCGGCCTTGCGCGACCGGGCTTTAGCCCTCAATGCTTTATTGCAAATCAAAGCTGACCATCCGCAGGTTGCAGGATTGGCCCGTTTTGTTGCAGAACGGCTGAAAAACCAGGAGTATCTCAATACCCAGGAACGGTCCTTCGGCCTGTTGGCGCTGGGTAAAATTGCTTCTCGGGAGATGACCTCCACCGCAACCGGAATAATTTATGTCAATGGGGTTAAGGCCGGGCAGGTTTCCGATCGGGAATTGCTTTTACAGGGCGAAAATCTACACGGGGCAGAAATTAGAATTGAGGTCAGTGGAAAAGGAAATCTTTACTATTTTCTGGAGCAAAAGGGAATCTCCGCAGATGGTCGTTATCAGGAAGAAGACAGCTATCTGCAGGTGCGAAAACGATTCTATGACCGGCAGGGAAGACTGTTGAATGATTTAAAACAACTTCGACAAAACGACCTGATTGTAGTTGAAATAGCGATAAAAGGACCTGCCAACGCGGAGATTGACCATGTGGCCATAACGGATATTATTCCAGCGGGACTGGAAATTGAAAATACGCGGCTGCGGGCAATGCCGCAATTAGCATGGATTGTGAATGCGCAGGAGCCTGATTACCTCGATATCCGCGATGACCGGATCAGTTTTTTCACTACTGCCACCGGCACCAACCGCTATTTCTATTACCTGGTCAGAGCGGTAAGTCCCGGACGATTCCGAATGGGTCCCGTAGGGGCTGATGCCATGTACAACGGGGAATACCATTCATACCACGGAGCCGGAGAGGTCATTATTCAAGGGGCAAAATAAATTGATACTGCGCTTTAAATCCCTTGGGTTGAATTTCAATATTACCAGATCAGAAACTGTGCCTGATCCGGTTTATAGAATTAGTTTCAACTCCTTACAATAAACTATTTTACTCTGCAAAAGCGAAAGCATTTCCGCACCTGTCCATTTTGTGAAGCCATGTGTGGGCTCGAAATAGAATTGGAAGACGACAAAATTCTTTCTATTCGGGGCGATGAAAAGGATGTACACAGCAAGGGCTATATCTGTCCGAAAGCGCTTGCATTGCGCGATCTACGCGAAGATCCGGACCGGCTCCGCCGTCCGGTTCGCAGACAGGGAGATCAATGGATAGAAATCAGTTGGGAGGAGGCGTTTTCGGAAATTGAAAAACAAATCCGGAAAATACAGCGAATACACGGCCGGGATGCGGTTGGGGTTTATTCCGGCAATCCAACCGTACACAATACGGGAACCCTCTTGCATCTCTATGATTTCTTTGATGCACTGGGAACCCGGAATCGATTTGCTTCGCACTCCCTTGATCAGCTGCCACTCATGATGGTTTGCGGGGATCTTTTCGGCCATTTGGCCATGTTTCCCGTTCCCGATCTTGATCGCACCCAATACCTGTTAATACTGGGTGCAAATCCAATGGTCTCCAACGGAAGCCTGATGTCAACACCAGGTGTCACTTCCCGGCTGCGGGCACTACAGCAGCGGGGAGGCAAATTGGTGGTTGTAGACCCCATGAAGACAAAAACGGCTGAGGCAGCAGATGAACATTTGTTCATCAAACCAGGTAGCGATGTCTTCTTTTTGCTGGCTCTTATCCATGTCATCGTCAACGAAAAACTGATCAAACCCGGGAGGCTGGCCAATTTTACGGATAACCTGGACGAAATCGCTCAGCGATCTGCGGCCTGGACTCCTGAATGGGCCGAAAAACAGAGTGGTATTGACCGGGAAACAATCCGGCGAATTGCCCGAGAATTTTCTGCCGCGGAATGCGCCGTCGTTTATGGACGCCTCGGCGTTTCGGTGCAGCAACACGGCTCGCTATGCCAATGGGCAATTATTGTGCTGAATATTCTGAGCGGAAATCTCGACCGCCCCGGAGGTTCACTCTTTGCACTTCCCGCCATTGATTTTCTTTCGCTTTTGGTTTCAGAATCCAAAAGCCGGAGATGGAAAAGCCGGGTTCGCGGATTGCCCGAAACCGGTGGGGACCTTCCCGCTGCAGCTTTGGCTGAAGAAATCAGCACGCCCGGTCCCGGTAAAATCAGGGCATTATTTACGATTGCCGGAAACCCCGCCCGTTCTGTTCCGGATGGAAAGTCACTGGAAAAGTCACTGAGCGAATTGGAATTTATGGTCTCCATTGACCTTTACCGAAATGAAACCACGCGATTTGCCAATATTATTCTTCCACCACTGACCGGAATAGATGTTCTGCATTACGGGCTTGCGTTGCATATCGTGGCTCCTCATCAAAGTGCCAAATTCAGCGAACCGGCATTTCCTAAACCAGAAGGCGCCCTCTACGATCACGAAATTTTGCGCGAATTGGAAGGACGGCTTTCAAAATACTCCGTTAAACATCAAATCCTCAAAAGAACCGGACCAGAATTGAGGCTTGACCTGGCTTTGCGCCTGGGCCCATTCGGTGTTTGGGGCGGAAGACTTGCCAGGAAAAACGGACTCAGCCTAAAGAAACTCAGAAATAATCCACACGGAATTGATTTAGGTGAGTTGAAACCACAGTTGCCAGGCCGGCTTTTTCACAAAAACAAAAGAATCCCTCTGCTTCCGCCAGCTATCCGACAAGCATTAGACGGTCTGACAGAAACCCTTCGATCCGATGAATATCCCTTTCTGCTGATCGGAAGAAGGCATTTAAGAAGCAACAATTCCTGGATGCACAATTTAAAATCTCTGCAAGGTGGTCGGGCACGCTGCACCGTGATCATTAACCCAGACGATGCTGAAATAATGGGAATTCAACCCGGAGACCTGGTTTCCGTAAGATCGGCAACCGGCACCGTATCACTTTGCGCTGAACTGGATGATGCTGTGCGAACCGGAGTGATCAGCATTCCACACGGTTGGGGTCATGACTCCCAGCCGATGATGCAACTTCAACTTGCGGTAACAGCACCAGGAGTGAGTGTAAACACCATAACAAATAATCAAATCACCGATCCGGTGAGCGGAAATGCGGTATTTAATGGTATTCCGGTGCAGATTAATCGGGAAAACAATTAGAAATCAACATTGACAAGATAATTGCAAAATATAATTTTAGATTTATTAAATTATAAATACCGAAATTACAACTCACTAATGTTTGACTATCAATAATTTACGAAATTTATAATAAATATTATTTTTAAGATTTTCTCATTGTTTTAAATAGTAAAGGAGTATTTCCACAAAACCGGTATTATTAAATATTCAACAGTAAAAAAATAATTTAATTTTGCTGCACCCAAAAAGGTTAATTCAACGTTTAAGTCAATTGCATGGCAAATAAAAAACTGAACACAGAAGCGATTAAATCATTGATTTTGTCGTACCAGAATCAGCAGGCACAGTTGGAATTCCAATTAAACCGGAATGCATCTACACTGGTTGAACTCGAACGCGATCTTGCGAATCAATCAAAAGATTCTGCAAAACCATCAGCCTCCGCACCCAAACGGCGTGGTCGTCCGCAGAAAGCAAAAGCAGTGGCAACCGGTAAAAGACGGGGACGTCCGGCTAAAATCAAAACAGATGAGTCTTCGGCAGAGGACGGAAATGACTCCGGCAGTGATGCCAGCGCTTCTGATGCTCCCAAAAAACGGGGAAGAAAACCCGGCTCAGGCCGCAAGGCTGCATCTGCAACAAAAACCTCACCAGGCCGAAAAGCTGCACCTGGCCGAAAAGCCAAACCGGGACGCAAACCAAGTACCAGATCTTCGCTTTCAAAATCAAAGAAAGCGGAAACTTCACCGGCAGATAACACCGCAGTAAGTGCTGCCCCAAAACGCAGAGGTCGTCCTGCCAAAGCGATGAATGCTTCTGGCGTTTCCGGTTCTGTTGCTGTGAAACCAATCAAAAGCAAAACGAGAAAAGCAAAGCCGGTAAAGGTTACCCGCAGTAAAACGGGCCGTCCAGCCGGCACCAGAGCCACTAAAAATGCTGCAAAATCAACGGCCAAAAAAGCAGCGGGCGCATCAAAAGCAAATATTTCTAGAGTAAATAAAGACGATGCCGGCGGGTATCGCCTTTCCGATTGGGACAATGTATTGCTTCAGGCGCTGCAGAAAGCAGGAAAGCCAATCAAAAAGAATGACATTGATGGAGTCTTTAAAAGCAATCCTATTGTTACCCGCGAGAAATTGAATGACGATATGCTCTATTCTAAAGTTTCCCGGGTCATTCATAAACTTGCCAATAAACGCGGCCTTATACGCAAAGAAGATTCAGAAGGCAAGGGATTTGCCTATGCGCTGACCACTTGGTACGATGATAAAACCGGGAAACTGAAGCCGGAACACGGCAGTTAACCAGAAAATAACCCATGAAGAGACCCGGATCATTCCGGGTCTTTTGTTTTATAACCCATTGATACCCGTTACTACCCTTTGTTACCTGTTGTTGCCTGCTATTACCAGGTAATTCCCATTATTTCCTGTCATTATCTGGCACACAACTGCCGTTGATTACTTATCCATCCGCTCCATGACTGCTGCTTGCTGGAGTATATAATAAAGCCTTTCAGGATTGTCCGGATTAAAACGGATTTTACCGTGTACCATAACGAGTTGATCAATGGCAAACCAGGATTCTTTCTTCGCAAATTCCAGTTCCATGACAGTTTCAGGGCCACTCTTGCCACAAAAGAAACAAGCGGCAAACGGAGAGGCGGACAACGCATAGGCATTTCCCCTCACATCAAGCGGCAACAAATAACCAATAATAAATACGTCCTGGCCCTCGCGCTTCAATAGCGATTTCGAAAACTGGGCGCGGGCAAACACCGCTCCGGCGTTTTCCTGATCCACTTCCTGAAAGGTAACCTGAGCCAATTGCTCCCACGTAAGCGCTGTTTGGCCTGAAACACCAATAGAAACGAACAAAACCAGAAAAATCAATCCTGGCCAATTAAAAAAAGAACGGCGAAAAACTTTAAGATCGTTGTTCATGATTCCCGTTGAGTTTCCCAATAATCAAACAGACAATTAACCGATTTATTTAGCTTTTGTCAGCGGATCCGCGCCCGGCGGATTTGTGCAATTCGTTTTGCCCGTTCCCTGATTTCGTCCTCTTGTGACTCCCGCAATTTCCATTGTTGAACATCAACTTCCCGGGAGATCAGGTCAATAGATTCGGTGACCATTCCGCGCACCGTTTGTTCAAGGCCTTCATCTTCTTCAACAAACAAAATGGCGTCCAAAATCACTCCCGAAAGTTCGTCTATCAATACTTTATTTCTGCTTGAAGACAGATCAGCCACAATACCATCAACAACCCGGAACACGATATCTGCAATGGCGTGCTCCAGTGTTTTGCGAATACTGCCACCGATCAGGGGAATAGCCTCCAGGGTGCTGATTTCGCGGTTTTCCGCCACGGCTTTTTCAATCCTGGTGTCTACATAAGATTTTAAATCCGGACGATAATTTCCGTAATGTTCAGTTAACACAGCCTGGATGCGATCACTTAGCCAGGCCACCAGCTCCCCCTTTCTGGGCTGGACAACATCGCGTAATATTCTGTCCCGGACGGGGCTCCCCTTGAGAACTTCATCGCGAAAACCATTCAAAACATTTAATACTACCCGATCAGACACTTCTTCAATTAAAACCCGATAATACTTCCTGCCCTGACGAAAAAAATAGGTTTTGGTAAGATCAATAATGCGATTGCGCTGCAATCGGTAAGCTATGGAAACAATCCGGAGTACTCGGAGGAACCGGAAAGAGCCAACCGGGATGCAGCCAAGCGCGTCATACCAATGGATAAACGGGTAGAACCACCATTTATGATAAGTCTTCCGCAGCACCGCAATTGCCCATCGGATAAGTAACTCAGTAATAAATATGGATACAAACCAGGAATCATAATACGAAAAGTTTTGGTGGATGGGCAAATATGCCCGGTTGAATGCTTCGGCATACCGCGCAAAAAATTCCTGAACATAATGGCTCGAATAGATTCCGTCAAAAAGAATCCAGGTCAGGTTGAGTAAAATCAGGACCAGCATGACCAGGTCCAACAGAAATAGAAATAGTTCTGAGCGTTTTAAGGCGAGAAGGCGCATTGCGTAAAGATAAAACGGGATAAGGACCTGCCACCTGCAAGAATCCGGCCATGAACGGCTAGACTGCCCGTTAGGGCTGTTTGACTAAGTCGGCGTGATGTCTAAAGGCTACAAAAAACAAGGGCTTGCCACATTTGCGGCAAGCCCTTGAAAATTAATCAAGATTGGTTTTAACGAACCAGTTGGAAGGCTTCGCGGTGAATTACACTTTCACCAAAGACCTCCGACCTAACCACGATGACAAACGTACCTAACTCCTGATTGGTACCGCCCAATGTGCCATCCCAGCCGCTAAAACGATCTGTGGAGAAAAACACTTGTTCGCCCCAGCGATTGTAAATCGAGAAGTCAAGGAGCTGGCGCTGTGCGCTGATACCGATGATTATCGGAGCGTAGGTGTCGTTCAAACCATCATTGTTCGGTGAGAAAGCCGTAGGCAGGAATACCTCGTAATCGCCGATGACGTTAACGGTAACTGAATCGGTATTGGTGCAGCCGTTGGCATCCGTAACCGTAACATAATAGGTAGTGGTATCGGCCGGCTGAACTTCCACGATCGGGCTATTAGGATCCGTGAGGATTCCGTCAAGCGGTAACCAGGAGTAGGCTAATCCTCCACCGGGGAAGGCCGTGAGCGTAGCCGTTTCGTCAATAACAATGTCAATGGTAGTCAGTGAAGTGGTTGCATCTACAGCGGGAATCGGATTGACAAACACTTCGACTTCGGCGCTGCTTGAGCAGCCGTTTGCATCCGTACCCACAACAATATAATTGGTAGTGGTGGTCGGGCTGGCCGTTACGGTAGCTCCGGTTGAGGGCTCGAGGCCCTCCTCTGGCGACCAAACGTAGGATACTGCGCCGTCTGCCGTAAGTTGAACCTCATCTCTCTCGCAGATCACGACGTCCAGACCGGCAAAGACATCCGGTAAACTATAGACATTAACGGTTACTTCATCCGTTGCCTCACACCCATTTACGGTCAATGTGGTAAACTGGTACGTTCGGGTCAGCGATGGACTGGCTAAAGGAGTAGCCACTATTGCGGAGCTCAGACCCAGAGCCGGTTCCCACAGGAATGTGACACCACCGGTACCATCAAGCATTACCGGCTCTCCAGGGCAAATAAATTTGTCTTCGCCGGCGTCAGCAAAAGCATCGTTATCTACAAAAATGGTAACCGTTCTTTCCACATCTCCGCAGAAAGATCCCGTACCAAACACGGTATAGGTTGTGGTTGTATCCGGAAAAGCCAAAACGATACGACCGGTATCCGAACTCAACCCAACGGTCGGTGTCCAAACCCAGTCATAACTGTTATCCCCGAGCAATTCCAGTTCTACACTGTCAGAATTACACAGAATGGTAACTCCTGTTGAAGAAATATCCACGCCATCGGCCAACAGCCCGACCGTTGCCGTGGCATCGAGGGCCTCTGCGAGGTCAGAGGGATCCAGAATGTAGGCAAAAGCAAAACAACGGCACTCCCCGGGAGCAAGAGAAGTAATTTTGTAAGCGATCGAAATGGCCTCGTCGGCAGTATTGGTCCCTGAACCACTGTAACCGCCGGTGGCATTCCAGACATCATAGGGATCACCTGTTGCAAAGTTGCCGAAGGAAACCCTCGCCATCGTGTCCCGGGCACCAATTCCAAGGAAACATCCGAAAGTCAGACCTTCTGCCGTCACCAGGGCTTCCGGATCGAGCGGAGGCTGGGAAACAATTTCATTGAATGTGGTAAAGTCTCCGGACCAGGGCTGATCATTGTCCGGGTCAACGTTGCGTGCGTAATAAAAGTCGTTAATGGTGGAACTGCCGGTATTGCAAAAGGTAAGTTGTGTTACGAAATACAACTTGCCGACCGGCTGCACGGTATTCTGGGTGATATCCACTGAAATACCGCCGCCCCAGGTTGCCGTTCCCTGCCAGACCGCGGAGCGAACAGCGGAACCATCGCTGTATGAAATAATGCTGCCCGGCACCTCGAATGAGTTACACGGCTGGTCGGTATTCAAAAGCGGATCCAGCGTTCCACTGCCATAGGTAACACCGAAACCTTCGACCGGTGAACCGGGAACGAAAAAATCCCCGCAATAGGCGGGTGAGCCTGCAGTCCAGCCATCTTCATCTCTATCGGCCACGAACCCGAGTCCCGGCAGGAAGGGACTTGGATGATAAGGTCCGATCGGTCCTGGATCAGAAGGAACCGCACCGCTTCCATATGCTCCGCATCGATTGATACCGACCTCGACATAGGTGCCTTGCAAAAAGGCGTCGAGGCCCACGAGTTGAGCGGAAAGCGATGTGCTAAGTGACAACGCGACGGTTGTCAATAAAATCCCTGTGAACTGTTTAGGTGTAGTAGTTAATAGCATAACTTGATGGCTGTCAGCTTATCCGGAGCACCGGAATAGTGGAGGAAGATCGGAGTATTATCGTAAAATGGTAGTAGTTCCGGCGACCTTATAAGGTTCTCCTTTGGGGTCGAGGATCCGAACCACAACCACATAGGTAGCAATTTCTTGTGGAATTCCCCGATAGGTGCCGTCCCAACCGCCAAATCGGTCTGTGGTGAAAAAGACCAGTTCACCCCATCGGTTGAAGATCGATATGTCCACGACGTCAATCAGGCCAATGATTACCACGTGGAAAGCATCGTTTAAACCGTCATTGTTTGGCGTAAAACCGTCGGGAATGATAATCGTAAATTCATTGAGGACCTCAATTTCCAGGGTGTCGAAATTGATGCATCCGTTTGCATCAGTCACCTGGAGAATATAGGTGGTGGTTTCTTCCGGCTGAGCCACCGGGTCAGGGATAGCCGGATCTGTCAGACCGATAGGTGGGGTCCATGACCAGGTAATAGCGGTCGCCGATACACCATTTAGCAACGCTCTTTCGTCTTTCACCAGGTCAATGGTTACATCCGGACCAGCATCAACTTCCGGCAATGGATTGACGACAATTGTCACCGTATCGAAATTGATGCATCCGTTTGCATCGGTACCTTCAACTACATACGTAATCGTGGTGTCCGGAACGGAGACCGGATTTGGAATTCCGGCATTGTCCAAATAATCGATCGGTGACCACAGGTAGTTAAATGCCCCCCCCGCAAGGAGATTCACGTCGTCTCCAATGCAGATCGCGGAATCCTGTCCCGCATTGACTAATGGCAGAGGATTTACAATAACCAATGCGGTATCCACTCCGGGACAGCCTGCCAGCGACTGAGTACTAATAATATATTCGGTAGTTACGGGAGGCCAAACCAGCGGATTGACGATGCCAGGGTCGCTGATATTCAATGCGGGGCTCCAACTGGAGGTTCCCAAACCGGTTACCCCATCAAGCTGAACGGTGTCACCAAAACAGATCGTTTTGTCTTCGCCGGCGTCGGCCACGCCTGCCGGTTCGGGAATGACGAGAACAGTCCGCACGAGGTCTCCGCAGAATCCGTTGGTTCCGGTAGCAGTGTACAGGAATGGGGTTTCCGGCGAGGCCCAGACGGAGGAGCCGGTATCAATGTTTAAACCAAAAGGAGGCGACCAGGCCCAGTCGTAATCGTCGGCCCCGATAATCTGAAGATTTACGGAGTCGCCAACACAGTAGTGCGCTTCGCCGGAAATGGTAATGTCCGTGGTATCGGCAAACAGAATGGTGGAAGCCGTTGCATCAAGCGCCTCCGATAAATCGGAGGCATCGAGAATATAAGCGTAGGCCAGGCACTTGCATTCACCCGGGGCAATTTCCGGGATTTTAAAGGCGATGGATACCGCTTCGTCAGCCGTATTGCTACCGCTCAGGCTGTAACCCCCAAGTCCGTTCCAGACCTGGTAGGGCGATCCGGTATTGAAATTTCCATAGGTTACCCTGGCCATCGAATCGCGGGCTCCCAACCCGAGAAAGCAACCAAAAGTCAGGCCCTCTGCGGTAACAAGTGCTTCCGGATCAGCCGGAGGCTGGGATACAATTTCATTATATGTAGTGTAATCCCCGGACCAGGGTTGGTCGTTGTCCGGATCAACGTTTCTTCCATAGTAAATATCATTCACCGTATCAGTGCCCGTGTTGCAGATGATCACCCGGTTGACAAAATAGAATTTGTCAACGGGAACGATGGTGGTCTGCGTGATGCCGAGGTTGATTATGGTACTGGAAGTCGTGAGCGCGTAGGTTCCCTCCCAAACGGCAGAGCGGGTAACTCCACCATCCGAATAGGCGGTAACGGAGCCCGTCATCTGGTAAGGAAAGCAGGCTTGGTCCGTATTAATTTTCAGCGTTGGTGTTAGCGAACCAATCTGGATACCCCAGCCTTCAACCGGCGAACCCGGTACAAAATAGTCGCCGCAATATTGTGGAACACCTGTGGTCCAACCATCTGCGTCAGAATCAGCCACAAAGCCCAAACCGGGCAATCCCAGAATGGGGTGATAGATACCAATAGGACCGCTAACGGTTGGCAGAGTTGAACTTCCGAAGGCGCCACAGCGACTAACCCCGACTTCTACGAAAGAACCTTGCATAAAAGCATTGGTCCCGGAAATCTGGGCCTGAATCGGTTGAATACAGTACAACAAGCCGGTGAGACAGCTCAACAGGACTAATCGTTGGTATGCAGTTGCTTTCATAGTCCTATAATTGTGGTTCGTTCGTTGTGGTCCGCTGGTTTTTTGTGTTGCCTGTAACGTGAATCCTTTTCATCACCCGGGTAAATTGATCGTTCGGTTAACGGATTTAGGTTAACGGATTAGGGTTAATGAAGATGATCTTTCCACTTCTTTTCCGTTTAAATCAACCATGCGCAACACCACAATGTAACTGCCCAATTCCTGAGGTTTACCCCGGTAAGTTCCGTCCCAGCACATATCGCCGTCCTGACTGAAAAATACCAGTTCTCCCCAGCGATTGAAGATACGAAAATCGAGGAAATCCTTATCAACCGGCTCTCCGGCCTGAAAGCAATCATTGAGGCCGTCACCGTTGGGGGTAAACGCATTCGCCACCACAAAATGCTCATCAGGCAAGGCAAAAAGGACCATTTCATCCGAATCCGGGCAACCGTTCACATCGGTTCCCGTCAGGAAAAATGTTATGGTATCAATAACGACAGCTTGTGGTGTTGCGGAACCGGGCGCATTGAGGTAATTCTCGGGACTCCACTGGTAAGTGGCGCCACCGCTGCCATCCAGGGTAACCATGGTGCCAATGATTCCGGCTTTGTCCGGACCTGCACTGATTTCCGGGCGGGGAAACACACGCACCTGAACCGTATCCTGGCTTGCACAACCCTGAGCATCAACCGCGCTGATAGTCCAGTTGTACACGGCATTTGCCGTATCCAGGGTAACGGAAGCCAGCGGAGAGGAAGGGTCGCTCAGCAGGGCACCTGGTGACCAGGTCAAAACCAGGCTGCTCAAATCCACTCCACCGGAAAGCGTGTACGTGGTCCCCGGGCAGACTGCTGCATCGGGAATAGCTGCGAGGATCGAGGCCGATTCGCCCAACACCACATCAAAACTAAATTCAATGTTTTCGCCGCAAGGCACGGTACTGATCACCGCATAAGTGCCTGGTAGCAAAGGCTTCAGCCACCCGGAAAGCGGACTGGTCGGGCGAAAATCACCGTAATGAGTCCAGTCCCAGAAATAATTGTCACCTCCTTGCACCTCTAAAAAAACGGAGTCCCCGGCACAGATGCTGATCGTGGGGATGGTTTCCCCGTCTTCAGCCTGAACAGGCAGGCCATCGGCCAGTAAAACCGGAGCTTCGGTTGCCATCAGTGCTTCTTCCAGTTCTTCGGCATCCAGGATATAGGCATAACTGAAGGTCAGACTGCTACCCCCTTCAAGCCGTGCAAAATAGAAATTGACGCCAATAGCATCATCCGTAATGGCATCGCCTTCGAGTTCGTAGGGCGAATTGCCGCAATAGGGTTCCAGTGCATCCTCTATAAAAAATCCTCCGCGGCTGACGCGGGACGCAAAATGCCGGGCTCCGAGGCCCAGGAAGCAACCCAGCGTACCTTCGGCCGTGGCCAGCGCATCGGAACTTCCGGGGCCCGGTTGGGAAACTATGGTATTGTGGGTAGGAAATCCTCCACCCCAGGCCTGATCGTTGTCCGGGTCAACCTGGCGGGAAAAGTAGATGTCTTCAAGGGTTGCAGTGCCGAGGTTTTCCAGCGTCACTTCCCCGATAAAATATCTTTTTTCCCGGGGAAAATAAGTGCGAATAGACAACCGAAATCCATCGGGGTGAGTGCCTTCCCAGGTTGCGGAAAGCGTATCTCCATCGCTGTAGGCAGTGATTGCTCCCGGAATATCAGTGACCCCGCAAATGCCAAATCCGCTGGAATTATTGTAACGCTGACCGGCTATAGTCATCGTAAAGCCTTCAACGGGGGAACCCGGGAGAAAATAATCGCCACAATAAGGAGGTGCTCCTACCCCCCAGCCGTCCGTATCGGCATCGGCAACAAAGCCGAGACCAATCTCTGTGGGATGGTAAACTGTTCCTGCCGCCCCCGATACCGGAGGTGCATTGGAAGTGCCGTAAGCTCCACAGGAAGCTATGCCTATCTCCAGGTGATCACCTTGGAGAAACACGGCATCGCCAACCATTTGGCTGTATCCGGCACGGCCGGCAAGGATTGCAATTGACAGGAGGAGAAGGCCATAGTAATTCCGCATAGGGGGCATGAATGCTAATCATTCATGCGCAGCAGGTAATCCTGAAATCTTTCCTGCTTTTTTGACAGGTAGGAATTCCAGTCTTCCCGGGTCCACTGATTTTGACCCGTGTTTTGGTACTGCAGGCGCATGGTAACCATTGTCCCCTCTTCGTTTGCTTCGAAGTGCACCAGGTTATCAGAAACGCCGCGGAAGTATTGCCCGGCGATCTGTGCATCTTTAAATCCAATTCCTGTGATGTCTATTTCATAGGAATAAGGAAGCCGGTCAGTTACCGGCAATTCCAGTTTCATGTTATCGTCAAAACTTGCTTTCTGTGAAAAGGTATTGCCGGCATCTTGTTGTGCAATCACCGTGGAACCGGTGGCCACAAACAGCGTCAGCATGGCAATACGGATGGCGTTCAGGATTGACATAGGTAAAAAATTTCTTTGCAGTGGAGGTTAGCAAGCCATAACAAGAGCATTACGGCTGTTCTAAAGTAAGGAGAAGTCCCGGTTATACCAAGCGAAATAGGTTCAAAGCTTTGCCATTTTTTCGTTTCTAATGCGACCGTGACCCCGATGTGGATAATTCAATACCCATTCACCGGTCAGATTTCGGTTGAAATTTGGCGCAGAGCCACGGCTTTAGCGTGACATGGCCTTTATTCGGGATCTGAATCCAGGGGATTTATCCCCTGATCAGGCGATACATCCGGCGACTTATCGAAGCGGCGGATAAACCAATCCTGGACCAACTGGTTAAAAGATTCGGGCTGTTCAATATTGCAAACATGACCGCACCGGGCGATTACCTGCAGTTCAACATCCGGCCAGCGCTCAGCATATTCGCGGGCGGGAATGAGAAAAACATGGTCCTCCTGCCCCATCACCACCAGGGTTGGGCCGGAAATAGGTGTTTCGAAATGGCGTTTTAACTGTCCCCGGAGTTCAGGGGCCAATGTTATCCAGCGGTTGAATTCCCGCTGGGAGATTTTTTGTGCTTCGCGAATGAAGATTCCCCGGGATTTTGCGTGGTTGCGGTTGGGCATGATAATCGTGGCCAGAAGGCTGTACAAAACGCGAAAAGGCAGGACCCGGCTCAATCCTACGCCGGCGTGTATGAAAAACTGCACTTTGGCGCTCAGCTTAAAAACGCCTCCTCCAACCACCACGGATTTTACTACCTGGGGCTTGAGTTCGTCCACCAGCCGGATGAAAATAGAGCCCATGGAAACACCCAGGAAATGAGCCTGTCGGATCGCGAGATGGTCCAGGAGCCGGATCACATCGCGGGCCACGATATACATATCAAATTTTTCTTCCAGCGGTAGTCCCTTGGAAGATCCGTGATCGCGCAGGTCCAGTTTAAGCAGATTGAACTTGCCCTGGAAAAAAGGAAACTGTCGCTTGAAGGTGTGCATACTTCCACCGGCGCCGTGCATAAAAACAAGCCAGTCGGCGTGCTCGCCGACATAATCCACTTCGTGGTACAGCAGGTTAGGAATTTCCGCTTTCACAGGCACGAAAATACAGCGGTCTGCGCTCTGGCCGGGAACAGGGGGGAAATCATGGTCGCCAGCTCCGGAGAAAGAGGATAAAACCGAGGAAAGCGGCGAAAATCAGCCCAATGAGGCTGAACAAAGGAATTCCCCAGACGCTGGTTATGGTGCTGGCCGAAGGCGCCAACAAGCCCAACGCAGACGACAACAACAGAAAACCGATAACCAGGGCCATGGCCAGCCGATTGGCCATGCCATCCATTCTTTTGAGTACGGTATCGCGGTCTGATGATCGTGTTTCGACCTTGAAATTGCCTTTGCGCATTTGCCGGAGGATATCGAGAACCTCCGTTGGCATGGCGCTGAGCAATTCATCAAGGTTGGCAATCCGCCAACTGAATTCGCTCGCAAGGTTGGACGGGGAATACTGTTCAGCAATCAGTTTTTTACCATAGGGGGCTACTTCGGCATAGGCGTTCATGCGCGGATTTAACTGCTTGCCGATGCCTTCCAGAATGGCCAACGCCCGGAGAATCAGAAATACTCCCCCCGGAACCTTCATTTTATAATCGTATATTATTTTTTGAAGACTTACTCCGAGCTCCGCAATATTTCCTTCTTCCACCTCCAGTCCTGCAAAATCTTCAATAAGAGCATTCAAATCCCGTTCGAGTTGCTGGCGGTCCTTGACTGCGTGCTCCGTGGTAAGCCGGATCAGGTTGGCCGCCATTTTCCGCGGGTTCTGTTGGGCCATTCCGATAAAAATGCCGGCAAATGCAAAGCGATCTGCATCGCTCATCCGGCCGACCATGCCAAAATCAATCAGGCAGATCACCCCGTCTTCACGCAGGATGATATTTCCCGGATGCGGATCTGCATGGAAAATGCCATATTCAAAAATCTGGCTCAGGTAAATATGCATTCCTTTACGGGCAATATCAGCGGGGTCCAACCCCCAGCTTGCCATCTGAACCTGGTCGGTGATTTTGCAGCCGTTGGCAAACTCCAGAACCATAACTTTCTCTGTAGTTAGTTCAGGATATGCCCGTGGAACATAGAAATCCTTTCGGTTCTTATACAATTCCCGGAACTGGCCGATATTCCTCGCTTCATTGCGGTAATCCAATTCGCGCTGCATGGTCTTTTCAAGGGCTTCCAGAACATCCATTACGGAACTGATCCCGTTGCGCTCCAGATAAGTCTCGGCCCGCATGGCCAATTCTTTTAAGATGGAAATATCGGTTTCCACCACTGGACGGACCCGCGGTCGTTGAACTTTGATGACCACCTCTTCGCCGCTGCGAAGTCTTCCCCGGTGAACCTGTCCGATGGAAGCTGCGCCAAGCGGTTTTTCAAGCAGGTATTCAAATAGCTCTTCTGTGGATTGACCGAGCTCCCGCTGAATGGTGTCCCTTACGGTGCTGAAAGGCATCGGGGCCACATCACTTTGCAGCTTGACGAATTCGCGGATCAGCGCCTCGGGTAAAACGTCAGGGCGATTGGAAAGAACCTGGGCGAATTTTATATAGGTTGGTCCAAGCTCCTCGAGCGCCATCCGGATGCGCTCATAACGGGAATACGCAAAGACCGGCCGGTTTTGCCGGGACCAACTGAGCTGGCGGCTGCGGGGAACCAGGTTGCGAAGGGTGGTGGAAGTCACCACATCCTCAAATCCGTACTTGACCAGCACCTGGAGGATCTGGCGAAGCCGGTTAAGGTTTTTTATCGTCTGGTTAAACAGCAAGCTATTAGGGTCTGATGACCTTTGCTACCGGGGAACCCCTGCGAATGTTGGGGGTCAAAGGGCGCTCTAAATTAAACGATGAACCAATGCAATGCATACAAACAGACAAGCCGGGCACCGGCCCGGCTTGAATCAAAAAGTCATTCGCTTACCAGATTCAAAAATCCGGCTGCGGAATCTATCGGAACCGCTCCGGTTACTCAGCCGAAGTTTGGCTTTTGGTCCCCTCGCTGCGGGAGGACTTGGCTGGAGTTGCCTTCTTGACCACGGGCCGGGTTGATTCGGCGGATTTAGCGGCACGAGCTGCTTTCTCCAGTTTTTCAACGCGCTTGACCAGGGCATCGTAATCTTTCTTGGTCGGGAAATCGAATTTGTCAACGATGGTCTTAACGCTGCCTTTGAAGCGATCTTCAAATTCGTCGCGACGGCTTTCGGTGTTTTTGACAAAATCGTCCACGAATTTGCGGCCTTCGTCTGCGGGCAACTTGCCTCTTTCCACCATTTCGTCAACGGCTTTCTGGATCTTTTCCGTGGCATTTGCGGCTACGCCAACGCCGGTGTAAACGATGGTTTTGAACAATTCTTCTACGCTGTACTTTTTCATGGTTGTTGATTTTATGCGACTTTGCCGTTGCCGGACGATGCGCATAGTTTAAGGGTTTGTGTTATCGGATGTTTGCTGAGGTAAAGATAAGCACAAACTTTCAGAAAGTATTGAAAGTTTAGAAAAATAATGGTTTTTATTTTTCATTATTCGTTAGTGTTAATTCTACACTTTGTCGCCGTGTTCCGTATATTGTGGTTTCTCCAAATAAGACTCAATCAACTCATGACCCGATCCTTAATCCTGGGCGCAGCGCTTGCATCGGCTCTGTCTGTTCAAGCCCAGCAATTCCTGATGCAGGGGTGGTATTGGGAGTTTCCCAAATCCGTAGTCACTCCTACACACTTTTCTGAAACGTTGCGCAACAAGATGCCGCAATTGGCCGAAGCCGGTTTTACGGATATCTGGCTCCCTCCATTGAGCAAGGGCTCCGGGGGCGGTTTTTCCGTTGGCTATGATGTACGAGACCTTTTCGACCTTGGCGAATTCACCACCGGCGCCACGGGCTTTGGCACCCGCGCCGAATTGGACGCCCTGATCAGCGATATGGAAGCCCTCGGCATAAATCCCGTGGCTGATGTGATCTACAATCATCGGGATGGTGGCAAATGGGAGAACAATGCGGGCGTAGAAGGCTGGATTGAAAACTTCTCTTTTACACAAGCAGCCAATAACAATACCCCCTACCCCAGTGATCGCTGGCGCTGTGTACTGCCGCTCGGCGGAACCACCGGCAACGTAGCCGGGGATTACTACTTTAAAATCAGCTCTGCTTCGCAGCACCCCAATTTTCACGGCCACGGGTACAAAGTCTATATGTACACCAAACGCAAGCCTACTGCCGGCCTTGGTGATCTGATTGAGGTTGAACCCAATGGCGGCGGTGACTGCGGCCAGCCTTTTAATGATATCCAGGTAGGCCGGGGAATGATCGCCAGCGTGGACGCATCCGGCTGCACGGCCGATGAGTTTCACCTGGTCCTGGGCGTGAACGACTACTTTGCAACCGGAGACACGCTCATTATTGAATTGCGAAACACGGGCGGCTACTCTGACCACCGGATCTACGGACTATGGAGTGCTGTAAGAAGCCTGGACATCCAGTCGGAGATCAAAATCCAGACGGCAACCAACCACAAAACTCTGCCTTCGGGTCGCGGTGACATGGACTGGCGCAACTTTAAGCCCAACGGAGCACCAACCACTTTTGCTGGTGATCTGGATTTCCCCTGGTTTTTCTATGATTACGACAATGCGGTCAACAGTACCCGCGATACCCTCACCGTTTACACGAAATGGCTTTGGGAAGATATCGGCGTACGGGGGCTCCGGTTGGATGCCGTCAAGCATTTCCCGGCCAATTTCCTGGGAGGAATCCTGAACAGCATGCACTCCGCGGGGTATAATCCTCCGATTGTTGTCGGCGAATTCTTTGATTACAACCCTTCCGTGCTGAACAACTGGGTTAACCTTGTTGAAGGGAGCATGACTCCTGGAGCTCAGACGGCCATTAACGTGCGGGCTTTTGACTTTGCTTTGCGCGGAGCGCTCAAATCGGCTTCCGATGCTTTTGGATATGACGTAAGAAACGTCTTCAACAGCGGTATGGTCAACGGTGCTGGCGGCTCTCCATTTGGTGCCGTCACCTTTGCCAACAACCACGATTTCCGCGGCGTAGGCGAGCCCATTCAAAATGACCCGGAACTGGCATATGCCTATATCCTGACCAACAATTCGGTTGGCGTTCCCTCGGTTTAC
>JANNSM010000208.1:0-11388 GCA_031402635.1 Bacteroidota bacterium
CTTGATAAACTGAAAACGCGAGGGGTCGCCGGCAGGCAGCCGGTCTCGGGTGCCGGTCAATAAGTTGTCAACTACCACCACATAATTTTCCGGATCGCTGAGGAGTTTTTCGGCAAGTGCGCTTCCAATGAAGCCCGAACCACCGGTTACCAGAATTTTACGCATGACTTCAGATTTTAATCAGTTGTTTCGAATCAGGTTGAGCAGGTAATGTCCGTATCCGCTTTTCAACAAGGGCTGTGCGAGTTCCTGCAATTGTTTGTCATCAATAAATCCGCGCAGCCAGGCCACTTCCTCTATGCAACCGATGTTGAGCCCCTGCCTTTTTTCGATGACTTCAACGTATTGAGAAGCCTGGTTTAGCGATTCAAACGTGCCGGTATCCAGCCAGGCCGTTCCCCGATCCAGAATAGAAACCCGCAGCCGGCCCTGACGCAGATACTCCCGATTTACATCAGTGATCTCATACTCGCCCCGCGGGCTGGGTTCCAAAGCTTTGGCAATGCTGACCACGCTATTGTCATAAAAATACAATCCGGGCACTGCGTAATTGCTCTTTGGCCTGGCCGGTTTTTCTTCGATGGAAATTGCGCGGTTTTGCTGGTCAAATTCCACCACGCCATAACGCTCCGGATCAGAAACGTGGTAAGCGTAGATTATGCCGCCTTCCGGATCCCGGTTGGCGTAGAGCAACTCAGCCAGTCCGGTGCCATAAAAAATATTGTCGCCGAGAATCAGCGCCACCTTGTCATTTCCAATGAACGATTCGCCGATCACGAAAGCCTGCGCCAGTCCATTGGGCACCGGTTGCTCGGCGTACGTGAACCGGCAGCCCAGCCGG
Organism: Bacteroidota bacterium; assembly: GCA_031402635.1. GTDB lineage: Bacteria > Bacteroidota > Bacteroidia > Chitinophagales > BACL12 > WGOA01. The sequence goes on from JANNSM010000208.1 coordinate 842, forward strand.
GTGCCGTCGCCAAGCAGACGCTCAAAATTGGGCAGATCATGCGGGGTGCTGATGATCAGGATATCCTGAATGCCGGCCCACATGAGCGTGGACAGCGGATAATAAATCATCGGCTTGTTGTAAACGGGCATCAGTTGCTTGCTTAATGCAAGCGTGATGGGGTGCAATCGGGTTCCGGAGCCACCAGCGAGAATAATACCCTTCAAAACTTCTTAATGTTTGCTTAGCCTGTAAAGGTAACCCAAGCATTTGAGCCTGTAAAGAACTGATTTTCACATATGCACCAATGTGGAAATATTTTATTTGATAAAACAAATACTCTTTCGGCAAATCAGGCTGCAGATCAATGCCGTCCGGCAATACCCGGACCGCTTTTCAGATGGAAATACAGCCAGATTGCGCGGGAAAGGTGGAACAAATAGGGCGCGAGAAGCAATTGCGTGATCGTGACCAGAACCAGCGCCGGTTCAAAGGATATTCTCAATCCAAAATTGAGAAATGCAAACAGCAACAGGCAGAAAGGCGCTGCCAGCGCATAACTAATGAATAAAGCACCGAAATAGAAACCCGGCTCCGGTTCAAAATCCGAACCGCAGTTGGAACAATAGCGGGGCATTTTCCCAATTCCCCCAAGATTGTAAGGATTGTGCAGAAACATCGGCGCCGCATAACAATGCGGGCAGCGAAGATGAACCAGATGGTTGAGACGGGTAGTCTTGCGACCCATAAGCTGATAAAGATACTCAGGCTTAAACCATACTTCACTTTCCGAATCAAGGCTTACATTATGTGTGTTGCTTACGAACTAAAAATAATTTATTTCATTATAAAATATAATGATGTACCTGAGATAGGGCATCTTATTTTGCACCCGCTTACTGCCGGAAATGTTCGCGATGTTACTTTGCCATTGCTACATACAGTTAAAAAGCAAGGAACGCGGGCCGGAAAACTCATTATCCCATGCACATTGTTATCCTTGGAAATGGCGTAACCGGAGTCACCTGCGCCCGGCATATCCGCAAACGCAGTGATCACCGCATCACCGTGATTTCCGGTGAAACGGAACATTTTTTCTCGCGAACAGCCCTGATGTACATCTACATGGGGCATATGAAGTACGAACACACCAAACCTTACGAAGACCATTTCTGGGCAAAAAACCGGATTGACCTGGTGCGATCCTGGATTGCGAAAGTGGATACGGCCGGCAAAAAACTGACCGCCGCTGACGGGCGTGAATTTCCCTATGACAAACTGGTTATCGCGAGCGGCTCGGTGAGCAACAAGTTCGGTTGGCCAGGCCAGGACCTGCCCGGGGTGCAGGGCTTGTACAGTTTCCAGGATTTGGAAGCCCTGGAATTGAATACGAAAAATCCGGTCGAAAGGGCAGTGATCGTCGGTGGCGGGTTGATCGGAATTGAGCTGGCGGAAATGCTGCACAGCCGCCACATTCCGGTCACCATGCTGGTGCGCGAAAGCAGTTACTGGAACAATATTTTGCCCGCTGGTGAATCGGCGCTGATTACCCGTTATATCCGTTCCCAGGGCCTGGACATGAAGCTGCAAACGGGTTTGAAGCAAATTGTGGAAGGTCCCGATGGCCGGGCTGCGGCCGTGGTTACCGATCAGGGCGAAACCATACCCTGCCAACTGGTTGGCCTGACGGCTGGTGTTTCACCCAATATCGGCTTTTTAAAAAATTCCGGCGTGGAAACCGGCCGCGGTGTTTTGGTCAACCGCCGGTTCGAAACCAATATTCCGGATGTTTACGCCGCCGGCGATTGCGCCGAATTCCGCGATCCCCCCCCCGGCCGCCGGCCCATTGAGCAAGTCTGGTACACCGGGAGAGAACAAGGATTGACACTGGCTGCAACCCTCTGCGGAACACCAACCGACTACGCTCCCGGACCCTGGTTCAATTCCGCCAAATTTCTGGATCTCGAATGGCACACCTACGGGGATATTCCAGCCGTCCCAGGACCGGATCAGGCTTCGCTGTACTGGGAAAGTCCATCGGGAATGCAGGCTGTTCATTTGGCTTACCGGGCTTCCGACGGCTGTTTTCTGGGCATCAACAGCCTGGGCATCCGTTACCGTCACCTGATTTTTGACCGTTTTTTGCGCGACGGTCGCAACATTGAATATGTATTGGAAAACCTGGCGGCCGCCAACTTCGATCCGGAATTCTACCGAACTTATGAAGCGGATGTCGTTGCCGAATACAACCGCCAGACCGGCAAAAACCTTCGCCTGAAAAATCAACGCGGCTTGAAAAGCGTGATCAACCTTTTGAAATTTCGATGAGCAACACGACACATCAAGGCTGGGTTAAGCCCGTGAGAACTATTGGAATGGCCATTTTTCTTGGCGCGCTCGGCTACGCCTTGTTTTTGACCATCGGCGGTTCGTACCGGATTGATCGAGATCAGGCGGAAAAACTGTTCGGCTCCCGAGCGGCGCTGGTGCAGGAAAGCGCACCGGATTTCTTTAATCGCAGCATTCGCAGCAAAGCGGCATTTCTGGGCGAATTGCGGAAACTCTCCGCAAAAACTGCCGTCTCGGCCCGCGAGCTTTACGGCCTGAGCGAAACTGATTTGGAAGGAATCGTCTTGCGGAATGCGGACAAGCCCTTCGACCTGCAGGCTGAAGTGGACCGTTTCAATGCCGAAGGACAGCCGGAAAAAGCAGATAAAACAGCAGCCTGGCTGGGCTGGTTCAACGGAAAAACACTTTCGGCAGTGCAGCTCAAACCCGGCCTTCAAGCCAAAGCCGATGCACTCAATGCGGGGATCAGCGGGCTGGAACTCAGTCCATACGCGGCTTTCATGATTACCCGCGAGGCGAGTACCGGACTTGCGAAAACCCAACCCGGGCTGGCATTTTTTTTAACCTTCGGCCTGGCCATTTTGGGCGGGCTGATGCACATTCTGCCCCGGGCAACGGAACCTGCCGGGATTAAAGGCAACGGAATCCAGTTCAATGGACTCAACAGCCGCGGCATTATCGGTATCCTTTTGGGAGTTCTGCTGGTTTTGTTTTACATCGCGCTGTACTGGTTTCCGGCCTGGGTGGCGGAGTGGTCTTTGATGGCCGACCCGCTCAGTAGGGCCATCAACGGCGGCCCTTCGAGCCAATGGTTTCTGTACGGCTGGCTTTACACCCTGGCTGTTTTGGTCATGGGCGTGCGCTTTGCGATCAAGTACCGCCACAACCGCTATCAGTTGGTTCGAACAGCGTCCGTTACTTTTTTTCAGGTGGGATTTGCCTTCCTGCTGTCCAACCTGCTCCAGCGTTTTCAGTTGCCCGCGAGAGACCTGAAAAGCATCTGGCCGCTGGACTACAGTTTTTTTTATGATTACAGCCTGGATGGAATGTTGCACGCACCGGTGCTTCCGGCTGCTGCCACCGCCATGTTTGGGCTGGGTATCGGCCTGATCGTCATCGGGGTGCCGGTGTTGACCTATTTCTATGGCAAACGGTGGTACTGCTCCTGGGTTTGTGGTTGCGGGGGCTTGGCCGAAACTGCCGGTGACCCGTTTCGTCAACTGAGCGATAAGTCGCTGGGAGCGTGGCGAATCGAACGGTTCAGCATTCACACGGTGCTGGTTTTTGCAGTGCTGATGACGGCCGCCGTGATCACCAGCTACCTGACCGATGCCCACACGTTTCTGGGTTTTAAAACAGCGGATTTAAAGCAATGGTATGGCTTCGGGGTGGGCTCTGTGTTTGCCGGCGTGGTCGGAACCGGTTTCTATCCGCTGATGGGCAACCGCGTCTGGTGTCGCTTCGGATGCCCGCTGGCTGCTTACCTGGGCATCGTTCAGCGGTTTAAGTCCAGGTTCAGGATCACGACCAACGGCGGACAGTGTATCTCCTGTGGAAACTGTTCAACCTATTGTGAACAGGGCATTGATGTGCGTTGGTATGCGCAGCGGGGTCAGAACATTGTACGCTCTTCCTGCGTGGGCTGCGGGGTTTGCTCCGCGGTCTGCCCGCGCGGGGTGCTCAATCTGGAGAACGGACCGGAATTGGATCGGACAGCCATTCAGGCCATTTTAATCGGCAAAGACCATGTGAAAGTTTTGTCCTGATTACCAAACCGTTTGGCTGTGCTATCTTTGCCGGCCGCAAGGTCATTTGTGGTAATCTCTCAGGTAGTTGATAACGGACGTCATTATCCCCGCCTTCAACGAGGCTCCTTCCATTGGCAGGGTGTTGCGCGACATCCCGATGGATAAAGTACGCGAGGTCATCGTGGTGGATAACGGGTCAACGGACAACACGGGGCAGGAGGCCCGACGCTGCGGGGCTACGGTGCTGAGGCAGCCGGAAAAAGGGTACGGAAACGCCTGCCTGGCAGGGATCGCCTACCTGGCCGGCCGGCCGGAAACGGAGCATCCGCAAGCGGTTGTTTTCCTTGACGGTGATTACAGCGACTATCCTGAGGAATTATCTAATTTAGTGGCGCCAATCGCCCGGGATGAAGCCGATCTGGTGCTGGGTTCCCGGACGTTAGGCAACAGGAAGAAAGGGTCTATGATGCCCCAACAGGTTTTTGGCAATTGGCTGGCAACCCGACTTATCCAACTGTTTTTCGGAATTCGTTTCACTGACCTTGGCCCATTCAGGGCCATTCGATTTACCTCTTTGCTCGCCCTGGGAATGACCGACCGCAATTACGGCTGGACCGTGGAAATGCAGATTAAGGCTGCCAAACAGGGTTTGCGCTGCCTGGAAATACCGGTATCCTACCGTCCCAGAATTGGCCATTCCAAAGTGAGTGGCACGCTGCACGGCACAATCGGGGCCGGCTACAAGATCATGACCACCATACTCAAATACCGCTGAACCCATGCTCGGTGGACTGCTGATCATCATTTTCTACACCCTCGCGCTGACGTTTATCTTCATCTATTGCCTGGTGCAGTTTCATCTCGCTTTGCAGTATGTGAAGTGGCACCGGCGCGTTGACAAGACACCGGAAGTAACGCCGGCATTGCCCGCTGAATTGCCCATGGTTACGGTGCAACTTCCACTTTACAATGAATTGTACGTCACCGAGCGGTTGCTGGAAAGTGTTTCCCAACTGGACTGGCCTAAGGACAAACTGGAAATCCAGGTACTCGATGATTCCACCGATGAATCCAAAGAGGTTGCGGCCCTCAAAGTAGCCGAATTGCAGAAAAAAGGTTTTCTGATCGAGCAAATTTGCCGCACGGATCGCCAGGGTTACAAAGCCGGAGCGCTGCAGTACGGCCTCGGTCTGGCCAAAGGGGAGTTTATCGCCATTTTTGATGCGGACTTTACACCGCTTTCGGACTTTCTTCAAAAAACCATTCCCTGGTTCAGCGATCAGAAAGTTGGCGTTGTGCAGACGCGCTGGGAACACCTCAACCGCGATTATTCTTTGTTGACCCGCATGCAGGCCTTTGCCCTGGACATGCACTTTTCCGTTGAGCAACTGGGGCGTTATGCCGCCGGTTACTTTATCAACTTCAACGGCACGGCTGGTGTATGGCGCAAAACCTGCATTCAGGACGCCGGAGGCTGGAAAGCCGATACGCTGACCGAAGACATGGACCTGAGCTACCGCGCGCAGTTGCGGGGCTGGGAATTCTGTTACCTCGAAGGGGTAGTTTCTCCCGCGGAACTGCCAACGGAAATGAGCGCAGTGAAATCCCAGCAATACCGGTGGAACAAGGGAGGCGCGGAAACTGCGCGCAAACTGCTTCGGCGCGTTCTCGCGGCAGACCTTCCATGGAGTGTCAAGTTTCACGCCGTTTCTCACCTGATCAACAACAGCAATTACCTGTTGGTTTTTCTCACGGCAGTGCTCAGTATTCCGTTACTGTGGGTCAAACACGAAGTCGTGATTTTTGATTATTTTAAATACGCTTCGTTTTTCCTGTTTGGATCATTGGCAATTGCTTACGCGTACTATGTTTCCGCCGTTTACCGGCAAGCTGACCAGGCTGCCGCCTGGCGGGTTTACCTGACTCGCCTGCCGCTTTTCCTGGCCGTTACCATGGGGCTTTCGCTTCACAATTCCCTGGCCGTTTTCCAGGGCTGGATCGGTCAGCGCTCCGCTTTTATCCGAACTCCAAAGTTTGCCATTGTAGCGGGGGCGGATCGCTGGCAGAACAAGAAATACACTTCGGGCCGAATCGGCTGGGTGACCTGGCTCGAGGGCTTGATGGGCTGCTACTTTCTGGGCGGCGCAGTCATCGGTTTATACTATGCTGACTATGGGCTCATGCCCTTTCACCTGATGTCCGCGTTTGGATTTTTATTGATCTTTTTCTACTCCGTCCGGCATGCCTGGAGCGTGCCCGGATCGCGGAACCGGTAAACCTCATGGGCTCGCGGGATATTTTACCGCACCCCGGACGCTTTGGACCGTCAACTGCTGCAGGAAGTTTCCTGACCCGTTACAAGGCGCTACCCTGTTTCTTTATCCTGTCCGGTACAGTCATCCTCCTTTGCGCCCCGGACCGGGGCCAAACCTCGATTGTGCTCTCGGGATTTCTTTTTGGAACAATCGGTTGGGTTTGGGCTATGGGCTCAACCTGGTCCGCTCGGCAAATTCATGGAATGGTGGTCCTGGGGTTGATCTGCCGTTTGCTCTGGTTTGCCGTGCCGCCCCTGCTGAGTGAAGACTGGGCCAGATTTCTCTGGGATGGCGTCATTGGGGCCTCCGGCGGGAATCCCTTCGAACAACTTCCTTCAGCGATCTCCGGGCAATCCCCGGAGTTGTTTGACGAGTTAAACTCACCGGATTATTTTACGGTTTACCCGCCCCTGGCGCAGGGCGTTTTTCGACTTTCTGCCTGGATGGGAACCCCCGGCAATATCCCGGCTATGCTCCTCGCGCTGCGCGGGATACTATTTCTGGCGGAATTGGCTACCATCGGGCTTCTGTATTTTTTACTGCCCGCAAACCGCAAATCCCGGGTATTGATTTACGCGCTTGCCCCACTTGCCATTGCGGAGACCGTTGGAAACGTGCACCTGGAAGGGCTGGCCATTCTGTTCATCCTGTTGGCGGTCGCTGCCATGCAGCGCTATTCTCCGGGACCGAAACATGATGCAATTCCGCGGAAAAAAGAGACCGCGGGGATATTGATAACCGCATCGTCCCTGGCAGCCGCTATAGCGGTCAAACTTCATCCAATCCTGTTGTTGTTGCTCCTTCCCTTTAGAATGGGCTGGAAACGGGGTTTAATCACTTCAGGACTTGCTATGGTACTCCTGGTGGTCTCGTTTATACCGTTTATCTCTCCGGTTGTATCGAGCAACTTCACTCAGAGCCTTGATTTATATTTCCGGACGTTTGAATTTAACGGAAGCTTCTACCCTGTTCTGCGGTGGATTGCGATGCAATGGTCCGGCCACAACCAGATTGCTCTCATCGGGCCGTTGCTTGGCCTTTGCGCGGCGTTGGCGATCCTTTTGCTGATCTGGCTTAGAAAGCCGGCAACCACGCAACAATTTCTGGAAACAACGTTTTGGATAGCGGCATTGCATCAGTTGCTGGCCACAACGGTTCATCCCTGGTATATTCTCCCGCTGCTGGCCTGGTCTGTTTTCTCTTCGTACCGCTTTGGAATTGTTTGGGCTGCTCTGGTGCCAATCTCCTATGCCGCCTATTCCAATGGCCAAATCCATGATCCGGTCCTGGCGTCGGTGATCGAGTATTCGGCCGTTCTGGGATGGCTTTTCATTGAACTGTACCGCGAGAAATTGAACCGGGGTGGTTCTTCAACACCATAGACCACCATAAAAAAAGCAGGAGTCTTTTACAAGACTCCTGCTCCCCCTAAATAAAATCCAATGAACAGCCAGGCCGAACTTACTTGCCGGCGACTGGCTTGAACTCTACACGGCGGTTTACCGTGTGTTGCGATTCACTCTTTGCGTCGAGGAACAGTGGTGCCTTTTCGCCTTCATACTTCATGATGAAGCGGCTCTCGGCAATACCGTAGCGGTCTTTTAAGACGGCGATGGCGGATTCGGAGCGCTTGCGGCTAAGGTCGGAGTTATAGGACTCTGAAGCTCTGGTATCCGTGTTTCCAATCACTTCAACCTTCAGGTCTTTGTATTTGGTCATCACTTCAGCCACATAAGCCAGTTCATCGTAGGCATCTGCGCGAACCACGGAGCTGTTTACATCAAACATGATGTTTGGCAGGAACCAGTTGGTGCCGCCGCCGCCGGTCATTCCGCTCATTTTATTGTCAACAAGTTGAGCAACTTCCTCTGCGGAGAGGTAATTGGGCATAACGTTGGCACAATCCTGAATCGGATAGTTGGGGCTGGAGAAGGGCTCGGGATCCTCACCGTCAGGGCATCCGTCCTTGTCGCTGTCCAGCGTAATCCCTTTGGTATCAACCGGGAATCCTTCTTTGGTACCGGGTTCCTGGTCAAAGGTATCCAGCACGCCATCACCATCCTCGTCAGCTGCTTCTTTCTGCTTAAGGGCGGAAATTTCGGAATAGACAAAATCCATCGGGTTGACAAACCAGCTTGGCTCTGTGGCTTTACCGCCGAGGTGGATACTCACGCCCAGGCTGGTGTAATGCAGTACATCATTATTGGGAGTGAACGTGCGGCCACCGAATTCCCAGCGCTGTCCATCAAGCAGATCGTCGAAGGGGAACGTGATCCGGTGCTCCAGGTCAAGCGAAACCCGCTTGCCCAAACGGAATTGCATCCCGGCGCCTACACTGGCCTGCAGACGGGCACTAAGGGGGTCAATACTGTCTCCAAAGTTCCAGCCATCCTCATTGTATTCCGCGGGTGTTTCAAATTCACCGTCCATCAGGGCTTCCACAGCATCGCGCTGGGCCTTGCGGTCAGCATAGGTGACGTTCTCAACCGTGTTGTAAAAATCGTAAACATTGCCGCTGCCGTCGAGGGCGTCATAAGACGATTTATACATGAACAAGCCGCCGCCGCCAGCCAGGAAAAATGACATGATGTTGTTCCCTTTGTGGAACTTCAGGTTGTTCAGGTTCACCACGGCGTCCAGATTGACATTATGAATCTTGGTCTTGTAGTTGTGAACAAAGGCTACGTAAGGATCACCCAATTCGAGAATGTTTGGGTTTTCATAGCCAACTGCCAGAAGGGCGTCATTGCGTCCCACGGACTGACGGTCCCAGTTTTGGCCGTAAGCCGTTCCACCAGTATAGCCCAGGCGCAGGGAGGTTGCATATCCAAGCGCTTTGCGGACATAGGCTCCGTAACCCAGATTGAAACCACCAACACCGCCGATGGGACGGGTGCGAACATCGCCTCCGATATTCAACATACCTACGTTAACTCCAACTGCCCACATGTTCCGGGGCTTGGCGGGATAGGCCGTTTCGTCAGCCATAAACTGCTCGTGCTGTTCCAATCGGTTCTCAGGGATGAGTTCTTCATTGATAACCTGGCCTTGGGCAAACAATAAGTTTGCTGAGAGCACGAATAAGGCTAATAGGTAATTTCTTTTGCTCATGGATTTTCGGTTGTTCTCGGATTTTAGGAAGGGCACATGAACCTTCTTGTTCATATGTTGCCAAAAATAGTAACTCTGATGCAACGGACAAATAGAATTTGTCGTCCGCTGCTAAGTAGTTTTATTAAATTCAGTAAGTTATTTAGTCTTATTCGCCTACGACTGCCCTGAATTCCACCCTTCGGTTCATGTAGTGATCCGCTTCGCGGGAAGCATTTGGGACTAGATTTTCGGTTTCACCAACATAGCGGAGGATAAACCGGTTTGGATCTATGCCATAGCGCGCAACCATGTGGTTGATAGCATTAACCGCACGCCGTCTTGAAAGATCCATGTTGTATTCTTCCGTATTTCTAATATCTGTGAATCCGACCACTTCTACTTTCAGTTTGGGATAATTGGTCATCACATCGGCTACGTGTTTCAATTCCGGAAAGAATTCCGTTTTAAGGTCGTCCTTGTCCAGATCGAAATGGATCATCGGCAGGTACCAGTCTGAGCCGCCTGCGGAAATACTGGGATCTCCGAGCATTTCTTCCACAATGCGCCTCACCATAGGCTCGTCGATTTCTCCGATGGGACCAACGTTTACGCAATTCTGAATCGGTCGCTCCGGTGAAGAGAAAGGTTCCGGATCGTCGCAATCCGGACACCCGTCCTTGTCCGAATCGAGAGTAACGCCGCGGGTGTCCACCGGACAATCAACCCGGGTATCAGGTTCCTGGTCGAGAATATTGAGCACACCGTCTGCGTCGTCGTCTCCGAGGTCCTGCTGGCTGACATCTGCCTGATCGTAACTAAAGGTAAGCGGATTAATCCACCAGGAGGGGATATCGTTCCGCTTCTTTGCACCAAGGTGATAATTGAGGTGAATCGAGGAGTAATGGTACGTGTCGAAATCACGGGTCAGCGTATTGGTCTCCTCCCACCGCTGCCCGTCAATAAGGTCGTCGCCGGTTACTTTGACCTTGTGTTCAATTGCCAGAGAAAGCTTGTGGGTGAGCTGGATATGGACACCCAAACCGCCGGTTAAAACCGGTTTATA
>JANNSM010000209.1:0-10270 GCA_031402635.1 Bacteroidota bacterium
CCCGGCCGATGAAAGCTTTTCCAACGCGCGCCTCGCGCCGTCCGGAGCTGACACCCCTTCGGGGCGCCTTCGCCGGCCTCTGCCTTTCTTCTTACTGGTTCTATTACCGCTTCGGGAAGCACGCTTTCCTCGCTGCGCGCCCGGAGCTGACACCCCTTCGGGGCGCCTTCGCCGGCCTCTGCCTTTCTTCTTACTGGTTCAATTACCGCTTTGGGAAGCACGCTTTCCTCGCTGCTCATTTTAGGCGGATGCCCTTTTTTTGGGCTGGCATACGCTGACCTTTGGCGGAGATGGAGGGATTCGAACCCCCGGTACCCTCGCGAGTACACCGCATTTCGAGTGCGGCCCGATCGACCACTCTGGCACATCTCCGGGGCAAAGATAGTGCTTGAGAAGACTTTGGTTAAGGCCGGAATTTGCCTCGTGACAGTCGCGGCTGGCTGTTTCGAAGGGCTGTTTGGCCTTACCTATTCAGCCAATTCATATTTATCGTCTCCGGAAGCGAAACAGGTCCAGATCAACGGTATAGGTCTCCCCGGACGGAACCGTCAGATCGGCCAGATCATCACAGGAACCATCCCCGTAGTCCAGCGTCCGTAATCCCCGCGGTCCGTCGAGTTGCAATGTGCCATCGATTATATAGCCGCAAGAACGGTCAACCCGCAGGGGTTCCAGAATGGTTTGGGTCGAAGTTCCCCAAGGCCCGCTTAGACTGCCGCTCCCGCTGAGATCAAAAACATTGTCGAGGCATTCAGGGGTAGTCCAGCCGGAAATCCAGGTGCGTGTTCCGACGAAGTTGCGTTCAAGCGTTGCGGAGGGAAATGTCCAGATCAGGTCGGCAATCCGGCTAAAGACCGGATTCCCCGAAAGATCGGTGCCGGTATTTTCCAGCGTAATCTGACCGGAAATTCCGTAACCATCAATCTCATAGCCATCAAAAATGACGGTTCGAACCGCTCCGGGAATGGCCAGGTCATCGCTCAGGATGACCACCAGGGAGCCGCTGCGGGTATAACCACCAGGCCCCATGCAGCCCGGATCAAAGGTGATGACCGTTGTATCCGGGTAGGTTCCGCTGCCGCTTACAACGGTTGCACAGGCTGGCAGCACATCAGGCCAGTCACAGGTCGCTCCGGCACCAAACCGGAGCGTGGCGGCATCAACGGATTCAAGGGTTGATTCCGTCAGGGCATCCACGCGAAGCATATCTCCGGCATCGGTAAAATCTTCATCGGATGCCTTGTCACAACCGGTCAATGCAAGCATTGCGGCAAACAGAGCCAGCCCTGGCGAAAGGAACAGTCGGGAGAGCTCAAAACACGAATTTGTTTTCATTGGTGAAGGGGGTTTAACAAGTCTTCAGGAAACTGACGCTACCTGAGAGGATATACTCCACGCGGGGTTTAATTCCCCGGTAAAAAAAACTGTTCGGGGTTCAGGGCGAATTGCACCAGGGTATCCATGTTTTGAAACGGTACTTCATGCCCGATATCGTTGAGCGAATAAAGCCTGGTAATCGAAGGCAGAAGATCCTGCAACCAGGGCGAATTGCCATAGGGCACAATGGCATCTGGGTGTCCGTGGATCAGGTCCACGGTACATTTCACGTCTGAAAAAATGGGCAGCGCATCCCGGAGTGCGTCGGGATGACCGAGCTTTTCCTCATTGGAAACCCACAGCCAGCGGGGAAGAAGAAAACGGAAGACCTGAAATCGGACAACATAAGATATGCCCATGGTCATTTCGTTTTCCGGGTCAAATTGGCCGGCAACTCCGATAAAGCGCGAAATGCGTTCCGGCTCCATGCCCGCCATGGCCAGCCCGACTGGCGCACCATAGCTATACCCCATGACTTCCGCGGGTTGATCTTCGCCTTGTAAAACCTCCAGGCAGCGACTTGCCTGCTCGATTATGGAACGCTCGGCGCGGCGGGGACTGGTGCCTCCATATCCAGGGCGCTCAGCGATAAGCAGACGGTACTGCTGATAAACCCGTTCGTCGCGGGCAAATCCGCGCCAATCTATCACGCTGCCCGGCGAACCGTGCAGCAGCAGGAGCGCGGGTTTTTCCGGGTCACCAATCTGCAGGTATCGCAAGCCCGATGCCGTGCGAAGCACCTGCACTTCCCGTGGGGTTTTTCGGTAGAGCCATTTAGCCCCCCGGTCCGAAGAAACATAGCGGTCAAACCCTTCCATCAAGGCAAGGCCCAGGATAACTAATCCTATTGCAACAATAAAGACCCACTTGCCGGCGAGTCGCCAGAATGACCATCCGGGAATTTTCATCTTTCGATATTAGAAGAAGTGTGAATTTTACGACCAGTGCATCACGACTTTCCCGCTGCTCTGCCGGCTTTCCAGAAACTGGTGAGCTTCTGCAATCTGCCTGGCCTCAAAGCGCCCGCCAACTTCCGGATGTAATTCACCGGTGGTTGCACCGGCAACAACTCCGCTGAGACATCGGGCAAGTATTTCAGGTCTGTCATCCGCGATGGCCAGCATGTTGATCCCGATGAGCGATTGCGATGGCATCAGAAAACGCACCGGGTGATAAAATCCAAAAGACAACCCGCGCACGAGTCGCTGCAGACCACCTGCAGCATCAGACAGCGAAGATGCTCCATAAGTTACCATACGTCCTCCTGAACCGAGCAACTGCAGACCTTTGCGGAAATAATTTCCCCCGACGCTGTCAAAAATTACATCCAGACCCCGCTGCCCGCATAGCTTCCGGATTTGGCGGTCCCAGTCCACGTCGCGGTAATTGATGGCGTGATGAACTCCGGCCTGGCGAATCGCCGCCAGTTTGGTGGATGACCCCGCCGTTCCATAAACAACAGCGCCCCGCTGTAAGGCGATCTGAACCAGGGCCGTTCCAACGCCTCCTGAGGCCGCATGAACCAGTACCGAATCGCCGGGGTAAAGGCGAACGCATTCCTCCGCGGCATACCAGGCTGTGCAGTATTGGGTGGCCAATGCAGTTGCAGCTCCGGCGTCCATACCTGAAGGAAGTACTGCGGTGGCTCTTGCATCGGTTAACGCATACTGCGCATAACCGCCAAACCGGGTCATAGCCGTGACCCGCTGTCCGGGAGAAGGGGAGACCACCCCTTCACCGGTTGCCGCAACGGTGCCCGCAACATCATAACCAATAACCGAGGGAAGGGGCGGACGGTCTTTGTACAGCCCTTTTCGGGCCATCACATCGGCAAAGTTGAGACCGAATGCTTCGACCTTGATCAGGACCTGACCGGGTCCCGGCTCGGGGCGCTTCACCTCGCGAAACTCAAACGCACGATCCGCCGGCCCTTCCCGGACTACATAAATTGCGGTCATTTTTTCCATGGTGTAACTATTGCCTGCCGAAGTTAAGGCTGCACCGCGTTCGCCGGCCTGATTTAATCCGAAACCGAATATCCCCAATGGTCAATCGCAAATCCCCAATGCCTCAAAACGGTTGCCCGGTCTTCAAGGCTAATCGAATATCGGTTTTGCCGGTAGTCGCCCTGGGATTCCAGGTAGCGCTGGAATTGTGGTCGAACCCGTTCAAACCCACCTAACTCCAGTTTTTCATAAAGTTCTTTCAGGATGGCCATGGGGTCCTCCTGGAATTTTTCAAAGCGAATGGTATAAAGTTTGTTGGAAGGTATTTGCGGCTCTTCGGCGAAAAACTTTTTCATCATCCGCTCATAGATTTGAAGAAGATCGCGGTCCATTTTTGATGCCGGGTATTTCTGCAAAATAAATGGCGGTACGGCGGTACGGTAGAGGTGGCGGGTAGAAACAAACACGTCAAACGGGTTGCGGTAAATATGGATGAATCGCGCATTCGGGTAACGTCGGAGAATCTCCAGTACCCGGGCGGTATGCGGCGGATTTTTTAAGACGAGACGCTTTCCGCCGCAATTCAATGTAGCGCGCTTCAGCAGGCGGTGATACTCCCGCCACCAGGCGTCACGCCCTTCGCGCGAAATGCCTTCAAATTCGACCCAGCGCCGGTAAAAATCCATGAGGCGCCACGGGAATTGCCACCCGTTGTAAAGGCTGTTGCGCGTCATATTGCTCAGGGCCAGTTCATCTTCCTGGGGGGTGTCAAAACGCAGTTCCATATTGTCCATCGGGCGGGTCGGGGGCATGAATACCCGAAGGAACCAGCGGAAAACCGGGGTAGTTATAAATGAGCGCGGAAACAAGGCCTGAATCATGGTGATGTATCCAAATTGCGGGTCCTTGCAAAGGATATTGTGGATCAGCGTAGTGCCACCGCGCCAGTGACCGATGATGAACACCGGGTCTTCTTTCAGGCGGGTGACTTTCAACTTCTTCCGGAGGCTCCAGCTTTCATACATCCGGAAAGGCAACCCGGCCAAACTGACCAGCGTCACGAAAAATACCCGGGGAATAAACTGCCATGACGGAGGCCCATAGGCCAGCAGATTGGCAAACCAATTGCCCAGTGAGCTGCCGATTGCCGGCGAGAGATTGACGGAGGCTTTCTTCTTGATTTCACCGGGACGTTTGGCCATCTCTCTTTTTCCTCTGTTTTCCTGCTCTGATTCTCAAATCTTTTTCCGAAAACCGTAGTGAAATCAATGTTCTCAGTCAAGCTGGTCTTTGGCTGTGTTGTTCAGCCTCGAGCTATCCACCAGCCATCCGGCAGTTCTTCTAACGGCTTCCTTCCAACCGTGATAGCGCCGCTCTCGTTCTTCGTTTTTCATTTTTGGTTGGAACGACCGTTCCACTTCCCGACGCAGCCGGATATCTTCTAGGGTATAATAACCACTCACCAATCCGGCAAGGTAGGCTGCTCCGAGCGCGGTGGTTTCCAATACCCCGGGTCGAAGCACGGGGATGCCCAGCAAATCAGCCTGAAACTGCATGAGCAAATTGTTAGCTGCCGCGCCGCCGTCCACGCGCAGTTCGCGAAGTGGCTGGCCGGCATCGGCGCTCATTGCATCCAGCACGTCCCGGCTTTGGTAAGCCAGTGATTCGAGTGTTGCGCGCACCAAATGACGTTTACCGGTTCCACGGGTCAGTCCGAAAATAGCGCCCCGGGCATACATGTCCCAATATGGTGCACCGAGTCCGGTGAATGCCGGCACCACATAGACGCCGTCCGGGTCATCAACTTCCGCGGCAAGGTGTTCGCTCTCGTCAGCACTCCCGATCAATCCGAGGCCGTCACGCAGCCACTGGATGGCTGCACCGGCCACGAAAACAGAACCTTCCAGCGCGTAGGAAAGCTTACCGTTCAATTGCCAGGCCACGGTGGTTATCAGACCGCTTTTAGACTTTACCGGTATCGCACCGGTTTGCATGAGCAGAAAGCAACCGGTGCCATACGTGTTTTTTACCAGACCTGACTCCAGGCAGCCCTGACCAAAAAGCGCCGCCTGTTGATCCCCGGCGACTCCGCAAATGGGTATCGAAATTCCCCCAAACAATTCGGGAAGGGTTTCGCCAAAAAATCCACTGGAATCGCGAAGCTCCGGAAGCAGGGATTCGGGTATATCGAGTGCAGCGCACAATTCCCCGGACCAATTTCCCAAATGCAAATCGTACATCAGGGTGCGGCTGGCATTGGAAGGATCGGTGGCGTGTACCCGGCCACCGGTCAGGTTCCAGATCAGCCAACTGTCCACGGTTCCGAACGCCAACTCATTGGCTTCTGCCTGTTTGCGGGCTTCCGGCACGTTGTCCAATATCCAGCGGAGTTTGGTGCCGGAAAAATAGGCATCGAGTACGAGGCCGGTCCGCGACCGAAAAAACTCTTCCCGGTTCTCCGATTTAAGTTGCTCACACAACGGAGCCGAGCGCCGGTCCTGCCAGACGATGGCGCGATAAACCGGCTTACCGGTTCGCCGGTTCCAGACCACGGTGGTCTCGCGCTGGTTGGTGATGCCGATGGCTTCGATGTCGGCTGCGGTTAGCCCTGCTTTATTTAAGACTTCGCGGGCAACTGCAAGCTGAGTTGACCATAATTCTCCGGCATCGTGTTCTACCCATCCCGGTTGCGGGAAATGCTGTGGAAATTCCTGCCGGGCCAGGCCGCGGATGCTGCCTTTCCGGTCAAACAATATTGCGCGAGAACTCGTGGTGCCCTGATCCAGGGCAAGGATAAAGCGTTGAGCCATCAGCGCAGTCGGACGGTGAGTTGAACAGGTTGGTGATCAGAAAAAGCAAATCCCATGGGAACTCCTTTCACGTCAAGTTTTTCCACATTGGGGGAAAGCAGGTAAAAGTCAATCACAGTCGTGAAGGTGCTCTTCTCATCATAAGGCCGCGCAACTTTCCGGTTGCTGGGCGTGCTGCCATCGTAAGCCCAGGTCCAGCCCGGCAGATAGTCAGCGGCGATGTTTTGCTGGTCGTACTCCGATTCGTCTTTCTTGAATGTTTTTGGGTCGAAATCCGGAGGGCACTGGTTCCAGTCTCCACCCACCACGATATAGTGACCAGCCGCGTATTGCTCTTTGAGGTATTCGCGGAGCATAGCCATTTCCTCCGCTTTCAAAACACCGCCGTCATAGGCTGAATTATGGCTGTTGATGACCACCAGGTCTTTGCCGCCGGGCAGGGGGTGACGGGTTTCCAGAAAACAGCGGTCCAGGTGGAAAATGCGCTTTGGCCAGGAATAGTTTCCCGGGTAATCATAACGCTTTGCGGTGGCGGGCATCGCTTTGCTATAAGTAACCAGACCTCCGTGTACACGGCCGATCGGACGGACAAAGGGAAAGGGATCAAAAGGAACGGGGATGAACTTGACCTTGAAATTGGCGGCGAAAAACCAGTTGTGCTCCGGCAGTTTTTCTGCAATGGAAGCCGCCTGGTCCTGTCCGTAGCTGCGTTTGGCGTCGCGGTCCACTTCCTGCAGCAACACAAAATCCATCTGGTTTTGGGTGCCGAGATACTGCAGCGCTCCGGCTATGTAAGTCTCATAATCCTGGCGGGGAGCCTGAACATGGGTTCCTCCGTCCATGAAAAAATCCTGCTCTTTTCCCAGGCCTCCATAACCGATGTTCCAGATCAGGAATGAAATCGTGCTATCCAGTGCCGCGGGATTGACCGGATGTTGTTCGGCCTCTTCAACCGGCGGAGGGTTGTAGTCGGTCAGGGTCCCAAAGACCAGCAGGCCGATGAAAACCAGCACGGCGATTCCGATCAGACCTCCGATCAGACTGAGAAGAAAGCGAAAATTGGTTTCCATAGCAAGAAATAGGTTTATGGCGGCCAGGGCACCTTCAGGATCATCTTTTAGTCCACCTTTTGGCTGCCCCTTTGGTTCACCTTTTGGCTGACCGGGAAACGGCGCCAGAATGGCGGTGAAAAAGCACTATTCGAACCATTCTCCGGTTCCTTTTCATCAATAGGAGTTTCCGTGGGCTGTAACAGGAACCAGGTGTTAAACGCAGCCGCCCCAAGTTAGCTTTTTTCCCTAATTTGCCTCCAAACATGGATTCCAGCGAATTTGAAATCCGGGCCGGACGGCAGCAATTACATGCTGCGTCGTGGATATCCAGTCGGCCCCTGCGGGCGGGAATTGCCCTTGTCCACGGGCAGGGAGAGCACATTGGCCGCTACGACCATTTTGCCGAATTCTTCAACGATCAGGGCATCGGCGTGATCGGCATTGACCACAGCGGCCACGGCCGTTCCGGGGGGCAGCGCGGGCATATCGGCCACTATGACGACTACCTGGACGGGGTCGAAGCGCTGCTGGCCGAATGGCGCCGACAGGAACCCACCTTGCCGCTGTTCCTCTACGGACAGAGTATGGGGGGAAATATTGTTGCCAATTACCTGTTGAGAAGAAAATCCGACTTGGCGGGTGGAATCTGTTCTTCGGCCTGGTTTCGCCTGGCCTTTCAGCCCCCGGCCTTCAAGTTGAAACTGGGCGCGTTGATGAACCGGATCTGGCCCGCATACTCCGAAAGCAATGGCCTGAACGCCGATGACCTGTCCCGCGATCCGGTCGTGAGCCGCGACTACCGCAATGATCCGCTGGTCCACGACAAAATCTCCGCCCGCGCTTTTTTTGATATTCACCTGGCCGGATTGTGGGCTTTGGAGCATGCCGCCGAACTGAAAGTTCCCGTTCTGATTATGCACGGCGATTCAGACCGTCTCACCAGCGCCGAATCAAGCCGCGAATTTGTACAACGAGCCGGCGATCTCGCCACCTATTTGGAATGGCCTGGCGCTTACCACGAACTGCACAACGAAATCAACCGGATGGACGTGTTGCAAGCAGCCCTGCAATGGATGGAGCAGCGGATTGCCGGGAAGCAAGGCTGAAAGGGCTAGGAGAATAAAAAAAGTACTTTTCAAATACTTTTGATTTAAAAGTAGCTGCTTGCGTAAAAAAACGCAATGATGGCATCGCGAAATAGTTGCACTTGTTTTGTAACCCCTCCTAAAATTAAGACTGATTAGAAGTTGACAAAGTCAATTAAATTTAATCAGCTTATGAAGAAGACACGGTTCACCGAAGGGCACTAACCACTGGCATCCTTAACCCTGAATTAACATTGGCTTCACGGCATGTTGTTAATGACTTAACGCTTAAGGCATATCCTTCGGGTAATTTAGCCGGAATATGCGCCGCAGGATTGACCTGGCCGTTATTTCTGATGTTCACTTGGGAACTTACGGCTGCCACGCCGAAGAACTGGTTCGCTACCTGAAGTCCATAGACCCTAAAGTCCTGATCCTGAACGGCGATATTGTGGATTGCTGGCAATTTCGCAAGGGTTATTTCCCGGCCAGCCATCTCGATGTGATCCGACAGTTCACCCGCTTTGCTGCCAAGGGCGTTCCAGTCTTTTACTTAACCGGCAACCACGATGACATTTTCCGCCGGTTCACCGATCTGGAACTGGGTCAGTTTCACCTTCGGGATCAGTTGGAATTGACGGTAGGCGGTCAAAAAGTGCTCTTTTTCCACGGAGATCTGTTTGATGTTTCCATCCGCCATGCCCGTTGGCTGGCTAAGCTGGGCGGGAAGAGTTACGAATGGCTGATTCGCCTCAATCGCCTCATTAACATTGTGCTGGTCCGGTTAGGGCGGCCGAGAGTTTCTTTTAGTCAGCGGATCAAGCGATCTGTGAAGAAAGCGGTGCGCTTTGTCAATGACTTTGAACAGGGGGCGGCCGAATGGGGAATTGCCCGGGGCTGCCAGGTGGTTGTTTGCGGGCATATTCATCAGCCGGTCATGCGGGATATTCGCGGTGCAAAGGGTCAGGCAGACATCCGGTACCTGAATTCCGGAGATTGGGTCGAAAATCTGAGTGCCTTAGAATACCATACCGGCGCCTGGCATCTATGGCGCTATGAAGAAGAAATGGGCCTGGAAGACGTTGCTGCGGCTGCGCTAACAAAAGAAGACCGGAAAAAAGCCAAAACCGCAGATACTCCGCTTTCCGGCTCCCCGGAGAACGATCCCGTCCGCGACGAAGTTTTTTTGCACCTGGACCAACTGGCTTCCATTCAGTTGCTCGTTGAGCGGGAAAGGCACTACCGCAAAGAAAAATTTAGCGGGACCCTGGGGGATTTATAAGGAGATTCCTGTCAGAAATCAGGATTAGACCACCTGAGGAAAATCCCTATCTTGCAGCGTTTTTGACCATCCGGAGATCGGAAAGGTGCTGATCAGAACCGGCCTGGACCGGTTTTAAAGCCTTTCGAACTCAACCTTGCGGAATATTTTCCGTAAGCCCCTTCGGAGTGGCTCAGAAAATGACCTTTCCCGTTGGTTTTAGCGATTATTCCAACCTGTTTAGTGATATCCGCCATTTTGGCGGGAATTGGCTAAAACGGCTTGGTTGATCCGGAACCTTTCGAAACCATTTGATTATCCGATAAAGACCCCTTGCGGAGATGCTGTTTAACTCCTTTGAGTTCCTGATCTTTTTTCCGCTGGTTGTCATCCTGTACTTCTCGCTGCCGTACAAGTACCGGTGGATACTCCTGTTGGTATCCAGCTACTATTTCTACATGAGCTGGCGGCCGGAGTATGCGCTGATCCTCCTGACTTCCACCGTAGTTGACTTTTGGACCTCGACCCAGATGGGGAAATACGAGGATAAAAAGAAGCGAAGGCCCTATTTATTTATTAGTCTGACCATGAACCTGGGCTTTTTGTTCGGGTTCAAGTATTTCAACTTTTTCCGTGACAACTGGAATCCGATGATGGACCAGTTCGGGCTGTTTGCCCATCTGCCGGAAATGAAGGTGTTGCTCCCGATTGGTATTTCGTTCTACACCTTCCAGACGAT
>JANNSM010000210.1:0-2653 GCA_031402635.1 Bacteroidota bacterium
ACCTAGGTCCACTTTCGGAGCAAGGGGTAATGGGAATGGTAAATGTTTTATTAGTGGTTATAACGTCTTTCTTTACTGGGGCTCGAATTATTTTTAGTAAAGCAAGACGTTATAACCACTAATAAAACATTTACCATTCCCATTACCCCTTGCTCCGAAAGTGGACCTAGGTATTCATGATATCCCAACCCCAGCCGATGGTTCGGTCAAGACCGTAAGTACCAATCCCGTAGAGGATGCTGTACGCGATGGTTGCAAAACCGATCAGGGCCACCAGGGCCGTGAAAGAAATAGCAATCAGCCAGTATCGGGTTGGCGGCCCTTCGACCGAGCCGCAGATATCATCCGATATCTGCTTGTAGGTCTTGTGACCATTGATCAGCGGCTCGCGGATCGGGGAGACGAATGCATGACCCATAACTCTCGGTTAACTCTCGGTGATGTGCGATTCGCGGGTGAGTAATCAGGCTTGGTCAATAGTTCCCTCAAACGGAACCAGGTGGATGTGATCAGCCGGTTTTTTATTGCGGACCTTGGTCAGATAAGTGACCGAAGGAAGGGTGTGGAATTCTTCGAGAACCCGGAAAGCCCGTTGGTTGGTTTCGGCGAGTTTGTAAATGGCGCTGTTGTTGTCAAACATGTTGCCGAAGGTGATCGCGCCCGTTGCACAGGCGGTCTGGCAGGCCGTTTTGACGTCTCCTTCAACCATGAGCCGCCCGTCCATTTTGGCGTTGAGTTTGGCTTCCTGGATGCGCTGCACACAGAAAGAGCACTTTTCCATGACGCCGCGTGAACGTACGGTTACGTCCGGGTTGAGCACCATTCTCGTCAGGTCGGAAAGCATCCCTCTTTCTTTGCCTTCCTGCAACGGGTCCATGTTGTTGAAGGTGCCGAAAGAATCCGATCCCATGTAATCGTACCAGTTGAAACGGCGCACTTTGTAGGGACAGTTGTTGGCGCAGTAGCGGGTGCCGATGCAGCGGTTGTAAGCCATCTGGTTGAGGCCTTCCGAGCTGTGGTTAGTTGCCGCAACCGGGCAGACGTTCTCGCAGGGTGCCTGGTCACAGTGCTGGCACATCATCGGCTGAAACACCACTTCGGGATTGTCTTCCGATCCGGCGTAATAGCGGTCAATGCGCATCCAGTGCATGTCGTGCTGGCGGCCCATTTCCTTTTTGCCAACTACCGAAATATTGTTCTCACTCTGGCAGGCTACATGGCAGGCGCCGCAACCGATACAAGAGCCGAGATCAATGGCCATCGCCCAGTGAAAACCATTTTTATTCACATAGCGGTCCGGGTAAAAGGACCGGAGGTGAGCCAAAATTTCTTCGCGGTCCTTGTTGCCCGACATCGGGTCTGCTCGGTATTCTTCGAGCGTGGTTTCCTTGACGTGCGGACGCTTCTTCTCGGAATCGTCAAAGAGCGAATCATAGATCTGGTTGCGCGAAAACACGGTTACACCGGACTCTTTGCTCCACGAAGCACCACTCCATTCGGACCGGTCAGCGCCGAGCAACTTATAGCCGTTGGCGCCGTTGTCCATGGCTTCATGACCGGTTGCCGTGCGGCCATAACCCAGGGCTATGGCAAACGACCCTTTGGCCTGACCGGGCTGAAGCAGCACCGGTATCGTTATACTTCCGGCCGAAGTGGTCAGCTTTACGTGGTCGCCGTCGCCAAGCCCCTTTTCTCGGGCCCAACCCGGATTGACCATCGCGTAATTGTCCCAACACACTTTGGTGATCGGGTCAAGCGTTTCCTGCAACCAGGGATTGTCGGTATAAGCACCGTTTCCGATCACAGCATTTTCAAAGACGCAAATTTCAACTTCTCCCTGAACGGAAGACAGTTTCTGACGGACTCTGGCGCCCGATTCCGAAATCGAGGCCGAAGCACCAAAAATGGAATCCTCTCCAGCCAGATTTAGGGAGGGAGAATTTCCGTTGCGCTCGTAAACCCCGTGCTGCAATGCCTGAACCCAGGCACTTTCCGGACTCAGTTCGGCAGCAAGCACAGTGCTTTTCCAATTGGTCTCCAGAAAATCGTACCAGGTCTCGGTTGCGCCTGCCCATTTCAAGAGGCTTTCGGGGAATTGCCGGGTTTCAAAAAGCGGACGAATAGTCGGCTGCGAAAGGCTGTAAACCCCGCTGAACGGCTCGGCATCATTCCAGCTTTCCAGCGAATGGTTCTCCGGCAAGAGCAGGTCGCAAAGACGGGCCGTTTCATCCGGCGTTGAACTGGTGGAAACTTTGGTGCTGACTTTAGCCAGTGCCTCAGTAAAACCAGGTACATCGTAAACAGGATTGCAACCTTGAATCAACAGCAGATCAACCCGACCTGCGCTCATGTCATTCATTAATTCGGCCAGCCGGGAATCACTGCCCTGTTTGAGCAGGCAACTCCGGTCCCAGTTCAGTGTGCGGCCATAATTGCCCAGCATTTGGTTAATGCTGTTGCACACCACCTGAGCATCCTTGTCGTTCATTCCGCAAAGCACCAGACCGGCTCCGCGGTTTTGCCACAAGTCATCCGCCGCCATTTTCAGCCGCTGGTCAGCCTGCTCATCCTCGAGCGAAGGTGCCGAGCCGATGGATGCTGACCCGGCTTTGGACGCGATCATATCGTGCAGTTGCAGCAACGCCGCAGCAAC
>JANNSM010000211.1:0-3980 GCA_031402635.1 Bacteroidota bacterium
CCTCACGGGAGAAAGCCCGGTATCCGGTGTGGTATTCCGATAATTTTTCACCGGTCAGCCAGTTTTGAATCAAGGTAAGGATCCGGTTGGCTATGTATTTATATCGCGGCATACCTCCGGCAAGAGCGCCATTTCCAAGAATTCTGCTGCCCAGAACCACCGGATAAAGACCGTCGGCAATCAGGCTTACCATTGCGGGAATCAGTTTAGGGGTGTATTGATAATCCGGATGCAGCATTATGACTACATCTGCTCCGAGTTCCAGGGCCTTGCGGTAGCAGGATTTCTGATTTCCTCCATAACCTTTATTTCGCTCGTGACGGATAATATGGCGTATCCCCAGGCTTCGGGCAACGTCTACCGTATCATCGCCGCTTGCATCATCTACGAGTACAACCTCGTCAACCATGTCCATCGGAATTTCCCGGTAGGTGGTTTCCAGTGTTTTAGCCGCATTGTAAGCCGGCAACACCACTACGATTTTGTGATTGTGAAACATAGTCCTGCTAAAGTCGCGCAAAGCTAAGCGTTATTGATGCGCCGATAAAAAGCCTGTTGTGCGCTCGGAGGCCTAATTTTGGAGCCGCATGAAAATTCTCCAGGTCTGCAAGAAATTTCCCTGGCCCCCTCGTGATGGAGAATCCATTGCGATTTTCAATCTCACTCAGGGCTTCGCCCGGGCTGGTCACGAGGTCACAGTGTTGGGTATGAATACCCCAAAGCACCGTTTTGACCCGGGGTTTATCCCGGAATACATTAAGCAGATGGCCAGGTTTTATGCTATTGATGTCAACACCGCCATACAGCCTATCCCGGCGCTGCTTAACCTGCTGACCGCTAATTCTTACAATCTGGAGCGGTTTTTTTCCCGGGATTTCAAGGAAGGGCTATACGGACTGATCCGGGATGAATCTTTCGACCTCATTCAGTTAGAAGGACTTTACCTGGCGCCTTATTTTAACGCAATTCGCAAGGCATCACGAGCACCGGTAGTGCTTAGGGCACATAACGTGGAATTTGAAATATGGGAAAAACTGGCCCGCCTGGAATCCAAACGATGGCGGCGGTGGTACCTGGATTTGCTGGCCAGAAGACTCAGGAAGTTTGAAACGGATTCGCTGAATGTCTTTTCAGCCATTGTACCGATTTCTCCAACCGATGCCTTAAAATTCCGCGAACTTGGTGCTACGGTGCCCATCCATACCTGCCCGACCGGCATGTCCGTTTCGGACTACGCGCAATTTTCAACGCCAGGTGATCAGAACAGTATCGGGTATCTTGGCGCATTGGATTGGACCGCCAATCGCGAAGGGGTAGACTGGTTTTTAAACCATTGTTGGCCAGCGCTGCGGATGGCCCAACCCGGGCTTACCCTTCATATTGCCGGCAGAAATGCTCCGCCGGCATGGCTCGGCAGGCGATTGGAAGGGGTGGAGTTTGCAGGGGAAATTGAAGACGCAAAGGCTTTCCTTTCCCGTCACCGGGTAATCATCCTCCCGCTGCTTAGTGGCAGCGGTATCCGAATCAAGCTTCTTGAGGCTCTGGCCATGGCAAAACCAGTTGTTGCCACTTCCCAGGCGGCTGAAGGTATCGCCATCGAGCCCGGACGTCATGTTTTGATTGCGGACACGCCTGAAGCCTTTTCTGAGGCCGTTCTCCGCTTTATCCGCAATCCTGATCTTGCTCAATCTTGTGGAAAGGAAGGGCAGAAGCTGGTTAGTGAGCAATACGACCAGGAGAAACTGGTCTACGAGCTGTTGGAATTTTACACCAGTCAAATCCTGCAGTGATTGCCGTTAGTATTTTTTGGCTCTGTGCCGGGTTGCTGATTTACAGTTACGTGGTTTATCCACTGTTGCTGGAAGTCTTATCCGGCAGGCAGCCGGACCAGCTATCGCAAAGTGATCCTGACGAATGGCCTTCCGTCGCCGTGCTCCTCGCGGCTTATAATGAAGCTGGAGTCATTCGTTCAAAGTTGGACTCCGTTTTTAATCTGGACTATCCTGCCGATAAATTGATTCTTATTGTTGGTTCAGATGGATCAACAGATGAAACAGATACTCTGGTACAGCAACATCCTGCTTATGGCACCAGATTGATCTTAGTTCGACTTGAAGGAAGAAATGGGAAATCAACCGTGCTCAATGAAATAGCCAAACATTCCGGATCAGCCGATATTCTGCTGTTAACCGATGCCAATATTCTTTTCGAAACGGAGATGCTAAAGAATCTTGTCAGGCATTTTAAGCATCCCCTCACCGGGTTGGTCGGCGCTTTTGTAAAGCATCCAGCCCTTCCACATCAAGGGATAGCCCGCCAGGAAAGCCAGTATATATCCAGGGAGAACCGCATAAAATACCTTGAAGGCAAGCTCTGGGGAACCACAATGGGCGCTTTTGGAGCCTGTTATGCGATTCGCCGCGAATTTTTTCCCCCAATACCCGGAAACTATCTGATGGAAGATTTTTATGTAACGATGTCCGTCCTGAGCCAAGGCTTTGCTGCCGTGGTAGAACCCAGGGCATCCTGTGTAGAAGACCTTCCCCCTGAAATGAGCCAGGAGTTCCGGCGAAAGGTTCGCATATCCACTGGCAATTTTCAAAACCTCGCAGCCTGGCGACACCTTCTTTTGCGTCCAGGTGCCCTGTCTTTTACCTTTTTTTCGCACAAAGTCATTCGATGGCTTGGCCCTTTCCTCTTGTTGATTTGCTGGCTGAGTTCAGCATTGATAGCTATGCATAATCAGCTCTATATCATTTTATTAGGAGCCCAATCACTGCTTTTTATCAGTCCTTTGCTAGACAGTGGACTCGAACGGCTTGGACTGCGTGTCGGGCCCTTGCGCCTTATCGGGTATTTTTACAGCATGAACCTTGCGCTGATCGTCGGGTTTATCCGCTACAAAAAAGGTGTTCGTAATTCCGCATGGCAACCAACTGCAAGAAAATCTTCCAATGACTGAAATCAAGCTCAATACGATCGAAGAAGCGATTGCCGACATCCGCGCAGGCAAGTTGGTTATTGTAGTCGATGACGAGAATCGGGAAAATGAAGGAGACTTTATCACTGCTGCAAGAAACGTGACGCCGGAAATCATCAATTTCATGGCCACTCACGGCCGTGGATTGATCTGTGCCCCGCTGATCGAAGACCGGGCAGAGGAGCTGAAACTGCCCCTCATGGTCATCGAAAACACGGCATTGCACAGTACCCCATTCACGGTTTCCATTGATCTGATCGGTCATGGATGCAGTACAGGAATTTCGGCAGCCGATCGCGCACTGACCGTTCAGGCTCTCATCAATCCCGAAATGAAAGCCGAAGACTTCGGTCGCCCAGGCCACATTTTTCCGTTGAAAGCAAGGCGAGGTGGTGTACTAAGACGTACCGGTCATACCGAAGCCACCATCGATCTTGCACGTCTTGCCGGTTTTGAACCCGCGGGTGTCCTTGTCGAAATCATGAATGAGGATGGCTCGATGGCCCGACTACCCGATTTGATTCGGATCGCCGAAAAATTTGAACTCAAAATTGTCAGTATTGACGATCTTGTGGCATACAGGATTGAAAAAGAAACACTTATACAGCGAGAAGTATCACTCAAAATGCCGACGAAGTACGGTGAATTCCAACTTCACGCCTTTAGGCAACTGACTACCGGGGATATCCATATGGCCCTGGTTAAGGGATCCTGGCAAGAAGGTGAACCGGTGCTGGTCAGAGTACATTCATCCTGCGCAACAGGCGATATCCTCGGCTCGCTGCGCTGTGATTGCGGCGATCAACTGCACCGTGCACTGGAATTGATTGAAAAGCAGGGCACCGGAGTACTCCTTTATATGCAGCAAGAGGGGAGGGGCATCGGTTTGCTCAACAAACTGAAGGCTTATAAACTTCAGGAAGAAGGAAAAGACACGGTAGAAGCCAATCTTGAACTGGGTTTTGCGATGGACCAACGAGATTATGGAATTGGAGCCCAA
>JANNSM010000212.1:0-9529 GCA_031402635.1 Bacteroidota bacterium
TGTTCCGCGCAACCTGGAACCGCAGCTTTTCCATTCCTTCATCGGCCATTAGCCGTGATGTCAATGTCCGGGTTCCAATTTCTGACCTTGACCGGTTGGGCCGGTATGCCGTGATCAGCGCCTCTTCGGGTGGTGTATCCAACAGCATTACCGTAAGCACCTCCGATCTGGGTGAATTCCTCACGATTGCTGAATTGGTTTTGCCCGCCGTTCCCGGTGATGCCACCCAGGTTGACGTGACGGTAAGTTCCCCGGTTCCCGCCGGAAGTGATCCGGGTGGAGATTCCTTTGTTTTTGGTGTTGTGGTCAGCGCTGATTGCAACGAGGGATGCCAGCCACCGGCAATTACCGGGTACAACTACGTTACCCCGATTTCACCGATTGTTTCCTGGGAAAATGTACCGGGCGCAATTCGTTACCAGGTTTGCGGTCGCCCTGAAGGCAGTTCAACCTGGCGCTGCCATACCCGCACGGTCAACTTCAAACGTTTCTTTGGCATGGTCCCGGGTATCGGTTATGAAATCATCGTCCGGGTCCAGTGTGCCGATGGCAGCTACAGCGATTACTCCGCCCCGGACACCATTTATGCAGGACCGTTGCGTGAATCTTCCGATCAGCTTTCTGCAATCACCGAGTTATTCCCCAACCCTGCAGCCAACGAAGTCTTCGTGACCCTAGACGGAAGCCAAATGAAGACACTGATTGAAATTCGGGATCTTTCCGGAAGGATTGTCGCCATGGCACAAGCTCTCGAAGGCCAGCAGCAGGTCCGCCTGGATATTTCTAAACAGCCTGCCGGCATGTACCTGGTCCACATTCAGGATGGTGCCAACAGCAGAACCGAGCGGTTGCTGATCGTCCGCTGAAATTGCAGTTATTTCTTTTCCTAATCCTGGCAATGCCCGACCTTAACCGGTCGGGTTTTGCTTTTTCTACCGCGGAGCAATGTCGATCCGCTATAATTTTTGAAAGGGAATTGGCGTTTATGCCCGGGTAAGATTGAACCATTCTGTTACTGCGCCAGATCATCCTGCAAAGCGCCAAACACTTTCCCGGAAAATTCCACCATAAACGAATTCATGATGAAAGGCCTGCTGGTTATTGCCATCTTTTTATTCTTTGTTCCCACCGCCTTTTCCCAGATTGCTTATACGGGAGCGCTGGGTTTGCGGATCGGATCTTCCTTTGGTATCAGCGGCAAGTATTTCCTGACCGAGGATATCGCCCTTGAAGGGTATTTCACCAGCCGGAGAAAAGGCTATGAATTCACAGTCTTGGGACTAAAGCACAGGAATATTGCCTGGAACCGCGACTTCAATTGGTTTTACGGCGGTGGGGCCCATATCGGGTTTTCAGAATATCAGGAGTTTGACAATAGCCAGAATCGCACACAGGCTACAGTAGGAATTGACGGCATGATTGGGGCGGAATACAATTTCCAGCCAATCCCGATAAACATTGCGCTGGATTACAAACCGGAAGTCAACTTTTCCGGCGCTTCAGGCCTGTGTCTGCTTTGCGGCGCGCTCAGCGTCCGCTACGTGTTCAAATAAAGCGCGATAAAATTGGGCTTTTATCCCACCAGCTTGCCCCGTGACTATTCATCGGGGAAGATCAACCCTGGCTTAAGCCGTTGTGGGTGCCGTCACAGTAACAACCCTTCGCACTTTGCTTACAACCACACCAGGCAACTTTTCTGGCATTGTCAAAAGTTTGGAGAACGGGTCTGAAGCCAGTGTTCAGGTGGGACCCATCACAAAAAGGCTGCTTTGAACTGCGCCCGCAGGAACACCAGGCATAGGTTTTTCCAGCTTCCGTCTCCAGGACATAAGGGCTCCGTTGGGCAATGATCGCTTTGGGTTCGTCAGACATAAAGATTCAGATGGAATGGGGAAGAAGTCCTGACTACTTTGGTGACTCCCCGTATTGGATAGCTTTTAACAATTCTTGCCGAATTCGGGTTTGTACAGAGTCCGGCATAAAACGTCTTTCTATCCTGTTTACGAGAAATGCCCGAAAGGACTTTTCCAATTCAAAGCTGTTAAAACAACAGGAACAGCGGTTTAGTTCAAATAGAAAACCCTCCATCTCTTCCGTGCTCAACTCACCATCCAAAGCCTGATAAGCCAAAGCAATAACCTGATCGCAATCGTGCGGTTGTAACTTGTTCAACATCAGTTAGTGGTTTTCTTTAAACCCATGCTTAGCTGCGTAGGCTCTGAGCTGTTCCTTGAGCATATTCCGGGCACGATGAAGCCTTGAGCGCACCGTTCCGATCGGAATATCCATAATACTGGCAATCTCTTCATACGTAAAGCCTTCGATATCACATAACAACACCACAGTTCTAAAGTCAACTGGCAAACTGTTCAGGGCAGATGTTACTTCATCGCCCATCATTCCCTGAAAAATCTCCTGGCGCAGATCTACGTACCCAAGGCTTTGGGAATCCTCCCCGTCCTGAATGTGTATGACCTCTTCGTAATCAATCTGATCCGGAATTCTTGAACGCCTCCGGTATTCATTGATGAAAGCGTTTTTCAGTATCCTAAACAGCCATGCTTTGGCATTGGTTCCTTCCTGATATGAATTGATAAAACGGTATGCCTTCAGGTAGGTCTCCTGAACAAGATCCTGCGCATCGGCCTCCTTGTACGTGAGGTGGAAACCGAAGTTATACAAGGTATCCATGTAGGGCAGAAACTCGCGTTGAAAAATTTCATCGCGGCGTCTCTTTTCGGCCAGACTGATCTGAGGTGATTCTTCCAAGTCGGTAAAATAATGAATGCGGGTAAATATAGGTAACCTGCGGCGTTGCCTTGACGCTGTTCATGCCTTCTGGTTTTGAAAACTTGTGCTGACCTGTAGGGTTGATTCTTCGGCAAACGCCGGCTCTGCCGGGCTCATCTTATCTTTACTTGTCCGTAAACGGGTAATGCGGCCGGAGTGATTGCTGACGATGCTTACCGTCGGTGCAAAATCTTCCGGGCCTCGGGCAACTCCTTTTTCCTTTGCGTCTGCCTTTACCTTTCCCTCCCTCATTCCTGGCCGTTATCGGCATGGGATTGGTGTTGCTGGGTTTGGTTTCTTCCAATCTGCTGACAAGCATCGGAACGATTTGGCTCGTTATCCTGGCGTTTCTTGACAACGATATCAAATCCAAAGTCCGCCGGTTTGTTGCCGATCCGGTTTCCCTCGGATTGAGCGCCATTTTCTTTGTTTACCTGATTGGTGGAATTGGCTCCGCCGATCAAAGCTTTTGGCTGGACAAAGTCAGGGTCAAACTGCCTTTTCTTCTGCTCCCCTTTGCCTTTGTGGCTATGCCTGACCTGAGCCGTAAATCCATAAGTCAAATTATGGGATTTTTTGTCTTGTTGATTTCGGCAAGCGCGATATTGGTTCTTATCCGTTACGCCACACAATCCGCAGAATATACCCAAACCTATATTCAGGGTATGGTCATGCCTACCCCGATCAACCATATCCGGTACAGCTTGATCGTTTCGTTTGCCATGGCAGCATCCATCTGGCTTGGACATGATTCCGTCAACCAGCCCTGGAGGTCAAAAGTATCCGGAATTGTCTCTGACAGCCACCGCACATTCCGCTGGATCTGTTATGGCATCGCGCTGTTTCTATTCATCTTTCTTCACATCCTGGCGGTCCGCAGCGGGCTGCTTGCGGCTTACCTCGTCCTGGCATACCGGATCCTTCACTGGATTGTGGTCAGTCGTCAATACCGTTTGGGGGCAGCACTCCTCATATCTGCTGTTATGGCGATTTGGGCTGCCCAGGAATATATTCCAACGTTGCACAACCGGATGGCTTACTCCCGATATGACCTGGAACAATATTTACGCGGCGAAGCCAATCCGGATCTTTCGGATGCCAAACGCATCGGGTCCATCCACGCAGGCATTTCAATTTTTGCTGATCATCCGCTGACCGGGGTGGGAATCGGCAATATCAAACCGGCACTGAAAGCGGCTTATCAACGGCAATATCCCGATCTGGCCCAAAGTGTACCGCTCCCACATAACCAATTTGTGTTTATTGCAGCCTGCACCGGAATAGCCGGGCTCGCTGTTTTCCTTTGGGGTATCCTGGCGCCTTTCTTTGTGCGGGGCGCCCTTCGCCATACCTTGTTTGTTTCCTTGCAGCTCATTATCCTTTCCTCCATGCTTACGGAAGCAACGCTGGAAACACAACTTGGCTTGACTTTTTACCTGATTTTCCTGCTCATCATTCACCGGTTTTTGTTGTTGGCAGAGCAAACTTTGCCGGACGAAAACGCGATCAGCTCAAAGCAACCCGCACACGCCGCCGTTCAAGCATGGCAAAAAGACGCCTGACAGCCATTGTGCCCGTGTTTAACGAAATGGCAAACCTCCGTGAGGTACTTGCCTCCGTGCGCTTTGCCGATGAAGTCCTGGTGGTTGATGCCTTCAGTACCGATGGAAGTGCCGAATTGGCCGCATCGCTGGCTGACCGGGTTATCCAGCGCGAATACCGCTATTCCGCAAGCCAGAAAAACTGGGCCATTCCCCAGGCCAGCCATGATTGGATTCTCCTGGTTGATGCCGATGAACGGGTAACCGGTGAATTGCGCAACGAAATCCTCGCCATCCTCAATCAGGATACTATTGCTGAACAGGCTTTCTGGATCCGCCGCCAAAATTGGTTTCTCGGCAAACGGGTCCGGTTCAGCGGCTGGCGTAACGACAAAGTCATCCGTCTTTTTCACCGCGAACTTCGCTACGCTGACAAGCGCGTTCACAGCGAACTGGAGGTTAAGGCGGCCGTGGGACGTTTGCGCCAACCGTTGACACACAACACCGCAAATAATATGCCCGCCTACCTGGAGAAATGGCGCCGGTATGCCCGCTGGAAGGCAGAAGAGGCCTATGCCAAAGGCGTGAACCCCGGTTTTGTGCAATTCTTCCTGGAGCCCCCTTTTCGCTTCTGGCGCCAGTACCTGTTTCAGGGTGGCATCCTGGACGGATGGACCGGGTTTGTCATCTGCGCGCTTGAGGGCAGCGGCGTACTTCTTCGTTACTTCTATTTATGGGGAATGTGGCGTGATCGAAAAACTACCGGCGATGGAGCCACTTCCTCTCAGGGATCAGATAAGGCTGATGGGTGAATGACCACAGGCCTTACCGTGAATCGGTTCATGACCCCTGTTTTGAAAAAATACATGCCCGCTTCCAGGTCGGTCCAGTTTAGAAGCCATTGTTGCACCGGGGCTATAAATTGGCGTTGATCCCTTCGCATGAGACGGCCACTGATATCGTACAATTCCAGGTCAATTACTTCATCGCGGGGACCGGAAATCACCACCATAAATGAACCGCTGTTCGGGTTCGGGTAAAGCAACTCCACAGAACTGGTTTTGCCTGAACGGTCTGCACAAACATCGGCCTTGCTAATCCGCTCCAGAATAACCGTCTCGCATTCGCCGCACAACAAAGAGCGGATAAATGCCGCGGTATAAATAACCGCAGTATCGTCATCCACCGCACCGTGCCCCTGACCAATGTTTTTGTACAGCGTATAACAGCGCCCGAGCCGGCTGAATTCTTCAGCGATGTCACCGGAACCAAAAGCATCAACAAACTTGTCCGGAGCATAACAATGAAAAATTGCGCCATGCGTGTATGGAACCGTCAGATCACAGGTGCCGTGAAAAAGCAGATGCGGTATTTCACGCCGCTCCAAAACCGCAAGGTCGTCAATCGCCGCAGCTTTGGTGATGATACCGGCAACCTGGAAAGGATGGTGAAAGTCGTTCCCGGAACCGTCCAATGGTCCGAGCTCTTCCGACAGATAAGCGCCAAGGTCCGTTTCCAGAGAATAGGCGGCAAACATAGAGGCTCCACTTCCTGCGCTGGTTCCCAGCAAATAGATTTGAGTGGTATCTATTCTCCAGGTTTCCTGGTATTCAACCAACCAGCGGAGAGCGGCTTTTGTATCCTGAACTGCCCGGTAAACCGCCCGCATATACATGGCCGTGTCCGCGGCACAGGAGTCTTCACTCGGCCAGCCAATTCGGTAATCCACGGCAACAAAGACATATCCCCTTCGAACAAAATCTCTTGCCCAAACTCTTCCTTTCTCGTTAGACTTTGACCCGGCGTGAAAGCCGCCACCGTGCAGGTACACGATCACCGGACGCTGTGATAACGTATCCACAATGGGTGAAGGCTGGTAAACATCAAGTCTCAGACTAACGGTGTCACCAAGCCAGCCTACCGCCCGGCCGTATTCGAGATCAAAATCCAGCATCACTTCTTCTGCTGAAAAAAGGGTGTCCACTGGTCCAAAGCGACCCTCCTGGCAATATTGAGCACGCCCTGAAAAAGGGATCGAAAGAGCCAGAAATAGCACGCTGGTCAGTGAAAATGTTCGCATCAGACGGGAATGCGAAGATACCGCAAACCGCTACCCGTTGCACCGGATCATGATCCTGGCCGGGTAATCAACGGGCGAAGCTTTTCCATTTGAGGTCCTTCCCGAAGCAGCGTAAACCCTTCGGAAGTCCAACGCAATAAGGCAGTTGGCCGGATAAGATCACCGCTTTCCGATGAATGCCCTTCCGTAACGGAGCCGGAGGCAGCTACGAGAAGGGGACCGCCCGCATAGCTAACCAGTGTTCGCAGCGATACATCGGCCGGTATGCGGATCGCTACTTCTCCCGGTTCCTGGCGATCTTTCACCGCCTTACCTGCCCGCCGTTTTGCTGGTTTGCTCCAAAGTAAATCAAGTTCAGGAATGGCAAACGAGGCAGGTTTTATTCCGGTTAGCAACACGTTGACCGGCATTTCCAGACTGCTCTCCAGCACGCGGATCACCTCCTTGGGCAAATCGGGGAAGTACCGCTGAACCATGGGCAGATCAGCAAACAACAGGCAAATCGAATCGGGGCTCCGCTGGAGCTGACGACTCAGCAGCGCAGAGACCGCATCGCGCTGAGTAATCAGCGCCGCGTCAGCCTGATCTGCTTCGGTTTGAACCGGTATGACGGCTCCATAACGGAGGTTCAGCGCCTGATTCCAGCTTTCTGCGGCTGACCCAAGAACATCGGAGGGCGAAATACTCCGGGCACAGTTAAAATGACCGGCTTTGCATGTCCGGGCGCCGTGCAAACCCTCCGAGCAGCAGGGTATCGTTGCCTGCACAACCCGGGAATCATCGGACAGGGGTCCAAACCCGAATTCGGGTTTAGTGCTGCAAAAAACAGCCGTTACCGGTGCATTTACAGCAGAAGCGAGGTGAAGGGGCGCACTGTCATTGGTAAAAACCCGCCAGGCACATTGCATAAGGGCGGCTGTTTCGCGGAACCGCAGCTTGCCGCACAGGTTGACCACGTGCGCCCTGGTTTTTGCCAGTCGTTCCCCCAGTTCGAAATCCTCTGTTCCACCAACAATCATGACCGATATGCGCTCAGGGATTAGCAAAAGCAACCCTGCCCAACTTTCTTCCGGCCATTGTTTGGTAAACCAATTGGATGCAGGCGCAACAACGATGAATGGTTCACCACCACCGATTTCGTCGGCCCTCTGCCACTCTTTAGCTGTGAAATACAGCTCCGGGCGTCTGGGTGGCGCCACTTTGGCATCAATCAGCAACCGGTTTCTTTGAACCTCGTGTAGAAATCCGGCTTCGTATGGATAGGGAATCCGGTGCTCTATTCGCTGCTTAAAAGTTAAGGAGAAAGGGTTTTGCCGAAAGCCCGCCGTGAACGGAGCCCCGCTTCGCCAGGTAAAATATCCCGAGGAGGCATAGCGCTGCAGGTTATACACCCGGTCAAATCCGTCTTGCTGAAGCTCGCGGGCAAGCACAAACATATTTGTCCGGCGATGCTTTGTTTTGTCCCAAACCCATATCCTCGTAATACGCGGATTGTCAACAAGAATATCTTCACATCCTTTTCTGACCAAAACATCCAGAATCGCGGAAGGGTATCGTTCACTGAGATCAGCAACCAGGGAGGTTGCCAGAATCACATCTCCGGGAAATGCCGTCTGAATGAGCAGAATTTTCACGGGGAAAGGGGATATGCGAAAGTCCGGGCGGGTAAGCCGCGAAGAGTTCCGGGACGGTTAAAAGGCTCAGCCCAGTTTGCGTTTGACTTCAAACTCCTCATAACCCTCAATGATATCACCTACCCGGATATCGTTGTAATTGGCGATGTTCATGCCGCATTCCATCCCTGCCGTAACTTCCTTAACGTCGTCTTTGAACCGTTTCAGAGAAGCCAGCGTGCCGCTGTACACGACGATCCCGTCACGGATCAGGCGAATTTTGGTGTGTCGGTTGAGTTTGCCCTCCAGAACATAGCATCCACCGATGGTGCCGACCTTGGAAATCTTGAAGATCTCCCGGACCTCCACATTACTCGTGATCTTCTCTTCGATTTTGGCATCAAGCATGCCTTCCATCGCAGCCCGGATCTCCTCAATGGCATCGTAGATAATGGAGTAAAGGCGAATTTCAACCTGCTCCCGCTCGGCGAGTTTTCTGGCGGTTTGGGATGGTCTCACCTGGAAGCCCAGGATGATAGCGTCTGAAGCCGTGGCCAGCAATACGTCTGATTCGGTTATCTGTCCCACCCCTTTGTGCACTACGTTGACCTGAATTTCTTCCGTGGTCAGTTTCAACAGCGAATCGGTGAGCGCTTCTACGGATCCATCCACGTCGCCGCGGATAATGATGTTGAGTTCTTTAAACGAACCGAGGGCCAGACGGCGCCCGATTTCATCAAGCGTGAGGTGTTTCTGGGTACGGATTCCCTGCTCGCGCTGAATCTGAGCGCGGCGGCCGGCAATTTCTTTTGCCTCTTGTTCATCGTCAAAAACCCGGAAACGCTCTCCGGCCTGTGGTGCTCCGTTGAGTCCGAGCAGCAGTAGCGGTGTCGAAGGACCTGCTTCCGTTACCGGCTTGCCCCGTTCGTTAAACATGGCTTTGACCTTTCCATAATGGGAACCGGCCACAACCATATCACCGACCCGAAGGCAGCCTTCCTGAACCATAACATTGGATACATAACCCCGGCCTTTGTCCAAAGATGCTTCAACAATGGATCCGACTGCAGGCTTGTTGGGGTTGGCTTTGAGATCCAGGACCTCAGCTTCCAGTACAATTTTTTCCAGCAAGGCCCCGATGCCTTCACCGGATTTGGCGGAAACATTTTGTACCTGGAATTTGCCTCCCCAGTCTTCTACCAGAATGTTCATTCCGGCGAGTTGTTCTTTGATCTTGTCAGGGTTGGATCCGGGCTTGTCAATTTTATTGATCGCGAAAATCATCGGCACGCCGGCGGCCTGGGCATGGCTAATAGCTTCCTTGGTTTGGGGCATGACCGCATCGTCTGCCGCGATGATGATAACGGCAACGTCTGTGACTTTGGCACCGCGTGCACGCATAGCCGTAAAGGCTTCGTGACCAGGCGTGTCCAGGAAGGCGATCCGCTGACCCCCTTCCGTGGTAACTTCATAGGCACCAATATGCTGGGTAATGCCGCCCGCTT
>JANNSM010000213.1:0-8517 GCA_031402635.1 Bacteroidota bacterium
GGCTGTCGCGCACTCGATCCTGTGCCATGCCTTGCAAAACGGGCATAAGTCCCGGCAGGGTCATGTAGAGGTACCCGTTGGCCGACGGCAGCAGCCGTTTGCGGAAGGCGAGGTAATCAGGGTCCTGGCTGAGCGTTTGGCTCTGTGCGTGCTGATCTGCGGCCTGCACCAGCGTTGACCGGTCTGGAGCCATCAGCAGGAAATCACCGAGCAGCACAAACCAGGCCTGGTCAAAAGCGGTTAACGAGCGGCCAAACCGCAGGCTGATGACCGCTTCTTCCCCGTTGAGGTGACGGACGGGTGTGGTCCCCGCCTGACCATCGGCATCGGAAATGGTACTGAGATGGGTGGCTGCTGCTGCGGGGTCGGAAAGCCGGAGGACAAAGAGCGACGCCCGCGCGGGGGAGTCGGACAGCGCTCCGGTCAGCGCATAAGCCCATTCCCCGCCCTGGAAACTCAGCCAGGGATCACCGACGCCCTCGGTGGCTTTGAGAAAGTCCGGCCGGAATAGTTCTTCGGGCGAACCGCCCATCCGCCAGAGCAGACCGGTGTTCAGGGGAAGTACTTCTTCGACCCGAATAGCGCTGGTATCCGGATTCAGGAAACGCGAAAGCTGCTGCTCCGGACCCGGAGAAGCATAGCCGCTCAGGATGAGCGATGACTCCTGAACCTGCATGTCTAGGGCAAG
Organism: Bacteroidota bacterium; assembly: GCA_031402635.1. GTDB lineage: Bacteria > Bacteroidota > Bacteroidia > Chitinophagales > BACL12 > WGOA01. The sequence continues at coordinate 689 of JANNSM010000213.1, forward strand.
CCAGCCGGCAAATTGACTCAGGCCCTGCAACGCTGCGGCGTACTCCGGAGAGGCAAACATGCCGAGGTAGGCAGAGAGCTCGGGAATATTGACGAATAAGGTTGGCAACTGACTTTTGCCGGCCAGTTCGCGCACCCGGTCGAGTCCGGTATCTTCTTCCGATTTGTTGCGACCCTGCACCTGACGAACCGCATCTTCGATCAACACGCGGCTGAAACTTCCCACGCGAAGCCCGCGGTACCTGAACTCCAGCCAGGTTTTGCCGCCCTGCGGAAAGGCGTAAAGGGAAATGCCTTCGTACTTCTCTGCGGCCTGAACGCTCTTGGGGAGTTTTTCCAATTCACGGCACACCAGAAGCATGTCGAAGGTGCCGGCTCCGGTGATATACCCGCCGGCCATGACGGCAAGGGCCGGATCAGGATTTGCCGAAGAATCCGGTTGCAGGCCCAGGGCTGCAAGCCCCTGTTGAAAGTTTCGGACAATGCCGGTGCTTTCCAGCGCGGTTGTTATGGGCTGTTCTTCACCGCTTTGCCACCACTTGTTCAAGTCCGGTACGTCAAGCAGGAAGAGCGACCCGGTAGGAAGGGCGTCTTGCAGCGTTAATGGCTGGACTTTTTGCCGGAGGTAGCGATACCCGCCGAATACGCCAGCGCCTACCAACAGCAACAGCACGGCAACAATCCAGTACGTTTTTTTCATGAACCCGGTGATAGCTTTGCAAACTTAGGGGAATCCCGCCTTGGAATCGGGGGATAGAATCGGTACTGCATGACCATGCATAGCTATGGATGTATCTAAAAATGTACAAAAACGGGTTTTAGTGGCGCTGGCGCTTGCCGGAGCTATGGGTGTGCTGCTCGGTGCTTTCGGCGCACACGGTCTCAAAAAGACGGACATAAGTCCGGATATGCTGGAAGCCTACCGCACCGGGGTCTTCTACCACCTGGTGCACGTTCTGGCACTGGGTCTTGCCGTGTTGGCCGCGCCCCTGTGCGATGCCCGGCGATGGCTCTATGCGGTCTATTGTTTTTTCGGGGGAATATTTTTCTTCTCCGGTTCGCTCTATGCCATGGCGCTGGCCGATGCCGCGGGGGGGAGCATTGCGATCCTGGGACCCCTGACGCCGCTGGGGGGGGTGGGTTTGGTACTCGGCTGGGTATTTCTGGCCTGGTCAGCGGGCAAATCAGCGTGAGCAGAGTCCGTTGATCGGCCCTCAGCTTTTTGAAGACTCCGGGGCTGCGGCTTCCGGGTTGGCGACTGGAACATTTCTGGCCATTTCCCTTCGGATGGCATCCCTTCCCCCCTGCTTCAGCATGGCGTGCTTGGCATCCTGTAAAAAATCGGAAGCAAAAATAAACTTGTCCAGCGCTTCATCTTTGCTTCCCAGAATTTCATCTTTATTTCCGACCCAGCGCTTTTCGCCTTTGTAAAGAAAGAAAACACTTTCTCCGATTTCCATAACAGAATTCATGTCATGGGTATTGATCACGGTCGTAATGTTGAATTCCCGGGTGAGTTCCTGGATGAGTTCATCAATTCTGCCGGCCGTTCCCGGGTCAAGGCCGGAGTTTGGTTCATCGCAGAACAGGTACCGCGGATGCTGAACAATAGCGCGTGCAATGCCAACCCGCTTGGCCATTCCCCCGGAAATTTCCGAAGGAAACTTTGGGTTGACCCCTTCCAGTCCGACACGTTCCAGCACTTCATTTACCCGGGCTAACTTTTCTGCCCGTGTCCAATTGGTGAACATGTCCAGGGGAAGTAACACGTTTTGTTCAACAGAAAGCGAATTGAACAGGGCGGCTCCCTGAAACAGAAAGCCAATTTCCGTTCGAATTTTTTTCTGTTCGGCGCCATTGAGGGAAAAGAAATCCCGGTTGTTATACAGCACCTGGCCGGAGTCTGGCTTCAGCAACCCCACCATGCATTTGATCAGCACCGTTTTTCCCGATCCGGAGGCACCCATAATCAGGGAGGTTTTCCCGGACTCAAAGTCGGCGGAAACGCCTTTGAGCACTTCCTGATTCCCGAAGGACTTGCGGATATCGCGGATCTGAATCACGTCGGAAATTGAATGAGAAGGGAATGATTAATTCAAGGCAATGACCGCGATCACGTAGTCAGAAAGCAAAATGAGGATGCAACTGTAAACCACTGCGCGGGTGCTCGCCTGTCCGAGCTCGACGGAACCGCCCCTGACGTAGAAACCCTGATAGGATGAAACCGATGCGATCAAAAAAGCAAAAACCATAGCTTTTATGATCATGAGCTGCACATTGAATCCCTTAAAACTGGTCAGCAATCCGTGGACGAATTCACCACCGGTAACGTAGCCGGAAACCATGGTGGAAACATAACCACCAACAATGCTTAACATGGCCGCAACCGCAACCAGCATCGGGATAACGATGATGGCCGCGAGAATTCGGGGGCCGATCAGGTAGGCTTCCGTGGAAATTCCCATGATGGTCAGCGCATCAATTTGTTCGGATATCCGCATGTTGCCCAGCTCGGATGACATGTTGGAACCGGCCTTTCCCGCCAAAATCAGGCAGGAAAAAGTAGGAGCAAGCTCCAGGATAGTGGTGTCGCGAACAATCCAGCCGAGATAATAGCCGGGAACCAGCGAATTTCCAAAGATCTGATAGGCCGTTTGCACCGCCGTTACCGCCCCGATAAACAGAGATACCACCGTGATGATCAGGAAAGAGCCCACGCCGATGTCTTCCATCTGACGAAGGGTCTCCCGCCAATACATGCGAAATTGCTCGGGTTTGACGAAAAGCGCCCGGATCATCAACAGATATTGTCCAAAATGTGCAAAAAAGTGCATGGTTTGTTTTAGGGTAATGCAAGGCTGCTTTAAATCAGATAAGCGCTCCGAAATTTATGAAATAACCGGGAGCCCTAAGCCCGGGTATGGACGAGCCCGGAATTCCTAACTTGGCCCCGCTGGACCGATTGGCGTAAATTCCCAGGCTGATCGTGCTTTTTTATTCGTTTTAGCTTACGCATGACACCCAAAAAAAGATTTGCGGTTATTACCGGCGCCAGCCGGGGAATAGGTCGCGCATTGGTTTTCGCTTTGGCCCGCGACGGCTACGATCTGGCGGTTTGCAGCCGCAGCAAAGAAAAACTGGCAGAACTGGAACGGGAACTGAATGCGGCATTTCCCGCTGCAAATCTGTTCACCATGGCCTGCGATGTTGCCGACAGAGCGGCCCTGAATGCCTTTGCCGGCCAGATCGGGAACTGGAGCGATCGGCTGGATGTGCTGATCAACAATGCCGGAATATTTTTGCAGGGAAACATTTTGAGTGAAGAGGAAGGCCGGCTGGATCTGATGATGAATACAAACCTGTACAGCGCTTACCACCTTACCCGTGCACTTGCACCAAGGATGCTAGAGCAGGGCCACGGTGACATCGTCAACATCTGCTCGGTGGCCAGCCTGACTGCCTATCCGCAGGGAGGCTCTTACAGCATCAGCAAATTTGCGCTGCTGGGTTTTTCGAAAAATCTGAGGGAGGAGCTTAAAAACAGCGGTATCCGGGTTACTGCCGTGCTCCCGGGCGCCGTAATGACCGATTCCTGGTCAGGCACCGAACTTCCGGAGGAGCGGTTTATTTCACCGGAAGACCTGGCCGGGTTGATCACCGGCGTACTTCGCATGTCTCCCCGAACTGTGGTGGAAGATATGGTCATTAGACCGCAGCAGGGCGATCTCTAAGAAAGGGTCAATTTAAATCCGGTGTTATGCCAGGGCTGGCAGACTACAAAACAGCGTATCGTTAAAACGCTATTCCGCAATCCTGGCCATCTTGCGGTGACGCCAGTACCATAAGCCTCCGATGGTCAGGACAAGGGTATAAGGCACGCTCAACAGATAGAGGATGGCGTTGTTAAGGCCCAGGCTGGCGGTACTGCCATCTTTCATGGCGTCCATGGCGGTTTTTGTGCACATGGCGCACTGAGCGTTTGCCGGACTGACGGCAAACAATATGAAGAACAAAACCAAAACAACAACAGACGCAAACTTCATACCCTTGAAATTACGCCAGGCAGCCGGAAACCGATACATCACGCGGGCATTTTGATCAGGTTGCATAGTAGGGCGAAATCATCAGGTAAACAATTACGCCGGTCACCGAGACATAAAGCCAGAGTGGCCAGGTCCACCGTGCTAACTTGCGATGCTGCTCTATTTTTCCACCAATTGCCCGCGCAATCGTGAACAGGATAAGGGGAAGAATCAACGCGGCCAAAATGATATGAGTAATCAAAAGAACATAATAGATGGTACGGATAGCGCCAATTCCCCCGAAAACGGTATGCTCCGATGCCGCGTGATAAACCACATATGAAATGAGAAAAATCGCGGAGAGAATAAAGGCCGACATCATGCAGGCACGATGGGCTGAAATCATCTTGCGGCGAATGAACACGAGCCCCGCCACAAGCAATAAACTCACCGAGCTGTTGAGGATTGCGTTTAATTTGGGAAGCACCGCCACGTCAAGCGAGAGTCGGACAGCCGGCGTATAAAACAGCACAGCTACCAAAACGGGCACAGCGATGGAAACAGCGGCGATAAGGCGGTTCAAACGCCTTTCCTTCAAATTGAAAACAGAAGTTGAATCAGCGCTCATGATCATTTAACAAATAACGCACGTCATTGATCAATTTATCCACTTCTTTTGGATCGGTTCCCAGGTAATATCCGCGGATTCCACCCTGCCGGTCAATGAGGATGAACTTTTCGGAATGGTCAATGGTGCCATCCTCGTTAAAAACCAGATTGGCCAGAAAACCTTCTTCTCCAAGCGGGTAGATAGACTCGCGAGGGCCGGTCAGGAAGTACCAACTTCCGGGAACAGCTTCAAACTTCAGGGCATATTCACGGAGCGCGGGCAGGGAATCCTTATCCGGGTCAAGAGAAAAGGACAGAATGCCGAATTTCTTTTCTGTGGCGAATGATTGCTGCACTCGGGTCAGCTGCGTGGTCATCTTCGGGCAGGCGGCGGTACAGTTGGTAAAAAAGAAATCCACAACAAATACTTTGCCTTTCATATCTGAAAGCCCAATGCTGTCACCGGTATGGCTCATGTAGCGAAACTCAGGCGCAAAACGCAAAGGCTGCTCATAGTAGCGGCCGCTGGGACGAAGCAATTCATCTATGCGGGTAGTCTGGCTGGCTTCTTTCGCTTTTGGCTGATAAACAAAAATGAAAAAAAGCACGAATGCCACACCGACGACGCCCGTTCCAAGAATCCACGAAGTTCGATTTTCCATGAGTTAAAGGCCGTTAACGGCCCAAGAGTCGCGGTTGCCGCGTAACACGATTAGTTGTCGTGGCGCAAAAGCAAAACGATATCGTTGACTAAATCCCGATAGCCTGCCGAATCTACCGGATTGTAGTAACCGCGCACATTTCCCTCGAAATCAATCAAGGCTACTTCATCCGGCCTTCCCCAGCTAAAACTACGTCCGCTTAAGCCGATCTCGTCCATGTTTCGCTGAATCTCTGCCGTATCGCCGTAAGCAAAATGCCAACTTGGATAATTGCTGAACTTCCTACCGATTGCCCACATCTCGTTGCGGTCAGCGATGGGGTCAAGCGAAAAACTCATGACCCGAAAATGTTTGTACTTGCTCACCGCATATTGCACGTCCCGGACTGCACGCATCTGTGCCAAACAAGGTTCTTCGCACGATGGCCGTATGAAGTGGGCAATCCAGGCTTTCTGCAACAACACGTCTTCGGTCAGGGTATCTCCCTGGTGGGAGTAAACCGTGAAACTGCCACTCTTGTGGTCTGGATTCTGCTGAAACACGGTACTGGCTTCAATAGCGCGCAGCAGCCCAAAGCCCCACATCATGCCGAGAATGAGCGTTAACGGGACAAAAAACAAGACGAAGGTAGCCGCCAGCAATCTCCAGCCCCGCCCCTTGTAGAATGGAACAGACTGGGAAGGGTCGGAAGGGCTGTTTTCCATGAAGGGTTATCCAAACCAATTTCGCAATTCGAGCCAGGAAATACCTTCATAGCTGAAGGCAATAATGGCCCAGATCAGGAACAGAAATGGCGCCAGAATGGTGATGGTCAGTGGTTTGAGTTCATAGCGAAGGTGCATGAACTCGCTCATGATGTAGTAGGCCTTTGCCGCACTGAGTAAAATAAACAGCACGTTTAGCGGCAATTTGGACGCCACTTTTGCTTCCGGGCTTAACCCGAGCCAGGAGTAGTGGGAAAGCGCAGCGATAATTTCGACCGCTGTTACAATTGCCAGAATGCCACAGACGCGGTAAACGCGCCGGATGCTTTCTTCATAAGTGATGCCTGTAGCCATGTTGCTTTGCTTTTGCCGCGGGTTTCAGGAGGATAGGATGACGTTCAAAGGAGGTAAAAAGCCATGAAAACATAGACCCAGACCAGGTCAACAAAGTGCCAGTAGAGACCCACCTTTTCGACCATTTCATAATGACCGAGGCGCTGATAGTGCCCCCGCCAGGTATTGAACAAGACGGAGGAATTGATCAGGACGCCGACGGAAACGTGTGCTCCGTGGAAACCGGTGATGAGGAAAAACAACGCACCGAACGCGGCTGCACCGAACGGGTTGCCCGTGGGAGTCATCCCTTCATGAATCAGGTGCATCCATTCCCAGGCCTGGCTGCCGACAAAGATCAGGCCACCGATGATGGTTAGAAACATCCAAAACATGACGCCTTTGCGGTTCATTCGGGTCCCCTCCTGAACGGCCCGAACCATCGTAACCGAACTTACGATCAGCGTAAAGGTCATAAAGGTGACGAAGATAAGGGGAAGCTGCTGATGGCCGGTCACCGGCGTTGCCGCAAAGACCTGGTTGGGATCCGGCCAGGAATTCCAAAGTCCTGCACTGTGTGTCGGGTGAGCAAACCGGATGGCGGCATAGGCAATCAGGAAGCCGGCAAAGGTGAATGTATCCGAGATGAGGAAATACCACATCATCAGTTTGCCATAGCTTGCTTTTACGGGCTCCTGCCCGCCGCTCCAGAGCTCCTCCGTGGACTGGTGCAAGTCCGGGGCGTGGTGGGCTGTTATCGAGGAATCGGCCATCGAACGGTATTGATTGATTAGGTGTTGGCGATGAAAAAGATAAACAAGTAAAGCCACAACAGATCTACAAAATGCCAGTAGGTGGCCACCAGCTCCACGCCCGGAATTTTTTCAGGGTGAAGATTGAGCATCAGCGCATCTTCCGGCTTGCGGTATCGCCACAGCGCCAGAAAGACCGTTATGAGCAGCGCAATCACGCCAGCGGCTACGTGAATAAAATGTGCGCCCGAAATCACGTAAAGAAAATCGGCCGCAACTTCCCTACCAATAAAAAGGCCCCGCAAAACGTACATTTCCTGCCAGGCATACCACTGACTGACCATAAATCCAAGTCCCAGCGCGAGCGTGAGAATCAGAAAATTGCGGTAGGCGGTTACATTGTTCCGGTGGAAGGACCGCACCGCAAAGTACATGCTGAAACTGCTCATCAAAATCAAGGTGGTGGAAACCCAGAACAGACCGGGCATTTCCACATTATTCCAGGCATTGGTATCGGCATGCTTGACAATGTAAGCGCTGGTAAAACCAGCGAAAAGCATGATCATGGAAGCCATGGACAGCCAAATCATAAAACGGTGCGGATGCACTGATTTGCGAAGCTGACCGGGCAATGTGGCGTCTGCGGTATTCATGGGGTGAAATCAGCCGATCCTATCGAGGACCAGTGCAACCAGCACCAGGGGAAGGTAGGCAAATGAACCAAAAAGCAAGTTTCGGGCTTCCCGGG
>JANNSM010000214.1:0-10458 GCA_031402635.1 Bacteroidota bacterium
GCGCGTTCTTGGTCTCAATCGCAGGGACTCTACGCTGGAGCGATCCCTGGATTGGAAACCACTTTGCCGCATTCACTGGTTCGAAATAACGGCTCCTGAAATCTGCCTGGCTGGAATAGAAGATGCTGTCAATCATCTCTATGAACGCGTGTTGACTACTGTTGAAGATGCCTGCCGTCCGGTTACGGCCAGCGGAGTAAACGGGACTGCATTCAATCCGGTCAACGTGCAGGTTTTCCCGAATCCTGCTGACGAATGGATCAATATTCGCTTCCCCAATCCGGACAATGAATCGCTGACCTTACAGGTTTTCAACAGCAGCGGAAAATCCGTTTCGGAATTGAGGGTCTCCGCGACCGATTTGGTTGCTTTGTCCGTGCGTGATTTACCCGCAGGATTGTACCGCTATCGCCTGCAGGGCAGCACCTGGTACAGCGGAAGTTTTGTTGTGCTTCGGTAATGACCTTGCGCTATGCGGCTGGGCTTAAAAGGTTGACCCTTCACCAAGGTGGTCTCGAATTAATATATCGAGACGGATGGTGTTAAGCAATTGCAATGGCAACCCGGTATTGAACCTGTGGTTAATCTCGTGTGTTTGTTAATAACCTGTTGATTCTTCGGTATCTGTGAATCATTTCTGCCCGAAAAACCCGCAACTCAGCGGATGGCTTTACGTAAATAGCCCATATATTTGGCCGTTAAGCCAGTTCCCAACCCGGAGCATCGCTGCGGGGTATACCCCGGTTCCCCGCAAGGACTCTATTGCATGATCACTACCACCAATTTTCACGAGCCCAGAACGGTCAAAGAGCTCTATCCCTACCAGGTAAAAGCGATTGACGCAATCCTCCAAGGACTCGGAGGGTTGGAATCAGGCGAAAACCTGCTTTACCAACTGCCTACAGGGGGCGGTAAAACTGTGATCTTCTCTGAGATCGCGGCTCGTTTCATTCAGGAGAACCGGGGAAAAGTGCTCATACTTACCCACCGGGTAGAGCTACTTCACCAGACCGCCCGCTCATTGCAAAGCATCTCGGTGGCCACAAAGATCATTGACCGCAAGGTGCACGATCTGGAAGATCAGGAATATTATTCCTGCTTTGTGGCCATGGTGGAAACGCTCAATAACCGCCTGAATGAAAATGAGGATTACCTCGGAGACATCGGACTGGTCATCGTTGATGAAGCCCATTACAATGCCTTCCGCAAAATCTTCCAGTATTTCCGCGATATAACCATTCTCGGAGTTACCGCAACTCCGCTGAGTTCCAATAAAAACCTCCCGCTTTACGAAAACTACCGGAGACTGATCATCGGCGAATCGATTTCGGATCTAATCGGCATGGGTTATCTGGCAAGTCCGACCACGTTCACCTATGACGTAAATCTTCAGTCGCTGAAAGTTGGCATTGACGGGGACTTTACCATCTCATCGCTCGATTCGCTTTACAGCCTTTATCATATGCAGGATAAACTGTTGCAGGCCTACGAAGAGCGTGCATCGGGAACCAAAACCCTGATTTTCAACAGCGGTATCGCTACATCGCGCAGGGTTTTCGAAATGTTTCGCATCAAGGGATATCCTGTCAAGCATTTGGACAGCACCTTCAGTGAACAGGAACGACGTGATACACTGACCTGGTTTAAGGATACGCCGGATGCCATTCTGTCTTCCGTTTCCATTCTGACGACCGGCTTTGACGAGCCCACCGTAGAAACAATTATGCTTAATCGCGCTACGCGATCGCTGACCCTTTATCACCAGATGATCGGGCGGGGAAGCCGGGTTTTACCCAATAAGGACCGGTTCAACATTATCGACCTGGGTCTGAATGCACAACGGCTTGGGCTTTGGGAGTCGCCGATAGACTGGCAGGACGTCTTTGCCAACCCGCGCAAATTCCTGGAACAAACCCTCTACGCCAAGGAGGATGCAGGCCTGGACAACGAATACCTGATCACGGATGATGTAAAAGCCCGTTTTCCGGTTTCCCGCGATAAATTCAACTTTACGATCCGCGATCATTATCTCGATTGTGTGCGTGCAGGTCAACGACCCAGCAAAGCTTTGGAGCGGTCAGTGATGAACCACGCCGAGCTGATTCGTGCAAATGCCGCCTCCTTCCCGGAGGCTATCGGGCTTCAGCAGGTGCTCCAAAGTGAGATCCAGTGGCGGTTGAAGCAATACACCTCCTGCATCGCAAAGTCCACGGAGAACTTTTTCCGCTGGCTGATGGAGGACTACAATGACAAGCTGCGCCGCACACTCCATCAATCGTATTCGGAAAATCCGCCCTATCCAAACGGATACCTGGCGGCCGAAGACTGACGTTTAGTTTTTAAATCAATTATAGTTATTGCTTGATTTATTGCCTTAAATTATTGATAATCAATATTTTAAATTGTTTTTATATGCTTCTGAAGCTTGAGAATGAGCCAAAATTGATTTAAATATAACATGAGCGTAAGTCATCTTTATTAGCTTATTGGTTTTAGAAACCGCTGATCACCGATCACAACCCGAACGCAAACTCTATGAAGACTACACGAACAATTTTACTCATCATGACCGCTTTGCTGTCGGTCCAATTGGCCTTTGCCGATACAGAACCCAATAACAGCATTGCACTAGCTGAAGTGGTCGCTTTTGGTTCCGTTTCAGGAACCGTTGAAGCTACTCTTGACAATCTTGACTATTACCGCACGACCAACCCATTGGACGGAAATGTCACGGTTTCGGTAACCTTTTCGGGCTCCGCAACCGGAAGAATTTACTTTTACAATGCTGACGGAACTAACCTGGGAGTAAGTACAACCGGCAATGTCACCTCCCGTGTACACAACTGCATCAACGCCGGAACGGTCTATTTTGCGGTGGAAAGAATAACTGGCGCCGGTCCGGTCAGTTACACAGCCACCATTTCTGTTGGTCCCTCGATCTACGCCAACGATGTGGAGCCAAACTCTACTATCGGTCAAGCTTTTCAGGTTCTATCGCCAGGGATTACTTATACCGGCCATGTGGGCTATGCAAATGGTTCGGCATCACCGTCTGATGGTTTTGATTACTACCGGGCAATTTTACCCAATGATGGGGAAGTTACCGTATCCGGCCTATCGGATAATGGCTTGAGTTACCGGTTTTATATCTACAACAGCGCCGGTACTAACCTGAGCACAGGTTCAGCAAGCACCACGCCCTCTAACACCGTAGATTGCATGGCTGGTGGCGACACCATTTATATTGCTGCACAGGAAGTTAGCGGTTGTGGTGGTTATTCTTTCAGTTACACGATTGCTCCTTCTGCCTACGCCAATGATCTTGAACCTAACAATTCGATTGGCACAACGGCGGCGGTGCTTTCTCCGGATGTATTGTATCAAGGACACTTAGCGTATAGCAATCTCCCGAACTTTCCGACGGATGCCATAGATTATTACCGCGCCATTCTTCCTGAAGATGGCAACGTTACCGTAAGCGGTGTATCCGATAACGGCTTGAGCTACCGGTTTTACATCTACAACAGCGCCGGTACTAACCTGAGCACAGGATCTGCAAGCACCACCCCAACCAATACAGTTAATTGTATGGCTGGCGGAGATACCATTTACATTTCTGCGCAGCAAGTGAGCGGTTGTGGTGGTTACCAGTTCAGTTATTCCATTTCGGCGGTTCCACAGCCCAATGATGCGGAGCCAAACAACAGCACCGCTTCAGCGCTTCCGATTGCGCCTAATTTTCCGGTTGAAGGTCACCTGGGGTACACGAATACCGGGGGTGTTTTTCCTTCGGATGGTACGGATTACTATGTTTTCTCCGGTCAGGGCGCTGGACTGGTTACGTTCAATGCCACAATAGCGGGAAGTTTGACGGCCAGACTTCGGTTGAGAAATAGCGTCGGATCTACCCTTATCACCGGAACTGCTACAGCCGCTCCAACCCTGGCATACACGCTTGCCGCTGATGGCACTTATTACCTGGAAATTGAACAAACAGCAGGGTGCGGCGGATACACACTCAGTTTTGACAACGGATGTGACCTGACTTCTTTGGCCAACGAACAGGTTATCTCCGTCGGAGCCCAGTTGCAGTGGAATACCGTGTCTGGTGCCGGCAGCTATAATGTGCGTCGTGGTCCGGCCGGCGGCCCCTTTGAAGTCATCACCACTTCGGCCAGAAAAAGCATCTGGTATCCGCTGGTTGAGAATACGGATTACGAGTGGCAGGTCCAGAGTATTTGCGGAGCCCGTGTCAGCGGATACATCCCGCTTAGGCCTTTTACCACGCTTGAGTTTCCAGTTTGCCCGGCCGTTTCCGGTCTTACCCAAAGCGGGTTGACCTCCACCGGCATCACGCTGACCTGGAATCCCAGTATTTATGCAATCGGATACCGGGTTGAATATCGTATTGCCGGCAATCTCACCGGAAGTGCAGTGAATACAGCAGCAAACACCGTCACGTTATCAGGCCTCAGTCCTGCTACCAATTATGAGTTCCGCGTGGTGGCTTCCTGCTATGGCGATGGCACTTCACCTTACCGGAACGGCACATTCAGCACACCTGCAGCACGGGTTGCTCTGGAGCAGCCAGCATGGACGATTTGGCCTGTCCCCACAACCGGCAATCTGAATTTTACCTGGAATAGCGCTCAAGCCGGAGCGTTGGGAATTGAAGTACTCGACTTATCCGGCCGTCAGGTCCGTATGTTTCAGCAATCCATCGTATCCGGTGCGAATAGCCATACCTTAAACCTCGACGGAGTGCAGCCGGGTATGTACCATCTCCGGATAGTTGATCCGGCCGGTAATCAATGGGTTAAGCCTTTCGGGATTCAATAATCAGCCTCCTGTATTCAGAAACGACCCGTAGCGACCCGAAGAGAATTTATTCGGGTCGCTTTTCCTTAGCAAAAAAATCGGAGAACAGGTTTAAAATCCGTTAAAGATGCGTGGCAGAAATTAATTTTGGTTTTTGGTCAGTTATTACAAATCATTACAAATCAATAATTTAAGAAATTTATTTCAAGTCCGAAAACGAAACAGCCAAAGATTTTGATTTTAATTCCTCTGGCAATATTCAGAACTTAATCATTGGAAAAACAACAGTTTCCAATTGTCTGATCACCGAACACAAACAATCAATTAAAACATGAAAAGGAGAGGATTTACCCTGGCAGGAGCGCTTTTAGCGTTCCTGGGTACGGCGTGGGCCGATACAGAACCTAACAACAGCATCGCTACGGCGGAAAATGCAACATTGGGCACCCTTACCGGTGCCATGAACACCGGCTTAGGCGATACGGAAGACTACTACCGGATCACGCTGCCGGATGATGGAAAAGTGACTATTAATTCCAGCATTACCTCGGGAGACTATAATGTCCAGGTTGCCTTGTATAACTCAGATGGTGCTTCATTAGGAGCAAGTAGTGTTTCTACGGCAGCCAGTCTTACGGTAGATTGTGTGGCCGAGGGAGTTATTTATGTTCGAATTTTTAGATGGTCAGGAGCAACGGCAACGTATTCGCTGACCACCAGCCTGGCCTCACCGATCTACGGTTCCGATGTGGAACCCAACAACTCGCTGGCCAATGATCTGCAACTGGTTGGCGTAGGTGTACCCAGGGATGGACGGTTGGGCTATGCAAATGGTTCAGCATTTCCAACAGATGGTGACGACTACTACCGGGTCATTCTTCCAGGAGAAGGTCGGGTAACCCTGAGCGCAATCAACGATAATACCCTGAACAGCATTGTTTACATTCTGGATCGGGATGGAAACTCAAGAGGAGGCAGCAGTATTTCTACCACGCCTTCCCTGACGGTTGACTGCATCGGAGGAGATACCTTATATCTGCGGGTATTTCGTTGGAGCGGTTGTGGCAGTTACCGGTTGACCTGGACGATAGCCACCCCTTTGTACAGCAATGATCCGGAACCCAACAACACCATTGCTACTCCGCGCACAATTGCTCCAGGCATTTATCGGCAGGGTCATTTGGGCTACTTTAACGGGTTATTATACCCACAGGATGCTAATGATTACTACGTTGCGATTCCCGCAGGAGATGGAAAAGTCACCATTTCGGCGGAAACCGATAATGGATTGTTAGCCATCGTGTACATCTTAAACCAGGATGGTTCTCAACTAGCGGGAAGTTCGATTTCTGCAACACCATCTGTCACGGTTGACGGAATTGCCCAGGACACCATCTATTTTCGAGTCTTTTTGTGGTCAGGATGTGGCAGTTACCGGGTCCGATATACCCTTTCCGAATCCATTTATGCCAATGATGCTGAACCCAATGACAATACCGGCTCGGCTATAGCCATTGCAGAGGACATCAACTACACCGGCCACCTTGGATACAGAAACGGGGCCGAAATACCAACTGACGCAAACGATTTTTACCTGCTCAGCCCTGCCGGTGATGGAAGAATTACCGCAACGATAGAGACGGACAATGGTTTGCTGGCTATCATCTACTTGTTAAATCAGGACGGCAGTCAAATTGGAGGTAGTGCGATTGGTGACTCCGTTTCCATATCCGTTGACGGCATAGCTCAGGGACCGGTTTATGCCCGCGTATTTCTCTGGAGCGGCCAGGGTGGCTACCGCATTATCTATTCGCTAACCGAAGTCCCGGAGTCGAATGACACGGAGCCCAATGATGCCCTGGCTCAGGCAACAGCCATCAGCGCAAACTTCCCTGCCCAGGGACACATCGGGTATTTTAACGGAAGTCCTGCTCCTGTGGACAATCAGGATTATTATACCTTCTCCGGTGAGGCACCGGGGAATATCACCGTTACGTGGAACACGTCCAACGGGTTGAACGTAATTTTATACTTATACAACTCGGTAGGTAGTCAGTTGTTCGGCTCGTCCATTGGTACCAGCGGATCCACGGTTTATAATATTCCCGATGCCGGTACATACTACATCAGGTTGTTCCGGTGGACTGGCAATGGCGGTTATTCCGTAAACCTGGACAACGGTTGCGCGCTTCCGACCAGTGCCACCGAGCAAATTATTTCTGTGGGAGCCCGTCTCCAGTGGCAGGCGGTAACGGGAATCAGCAGCTTTAATATCCGCAGAGGTCCCAATGGCGGTCCATTTGAAGTCAGCACCACTTCTGTTAAAAGCAGCATCTGGTACCCACTCACGGAGGCAACTGCTTATCAATGGCAGGTTCAAAGCGTTTGCAGTACCCGCGTAAGCGGTTACATCCCGCTGAGGTCGTTTACCACCCTGGCTGATCCGGTATGTCCTCCGATTGCCGGACTGACGGAAAGCAACCTGACCTCTACGTCCGTTGACCTGACCTGGAATACAACCATTGTTGCGATTGGCTATAGGGTTGAGTACCGTGTTGTAGGAAGCGTTACCGGAAATGCCGTGAATACCTCCGGCGGCACAGTCACCCTCAGCGGTCTTCTGCCGTCAACCAATTACGAATACCGCGTAATAGCATCCTGCTATGGCGATGGATTTTCACCTTACCGCAATGGAACTTTCAGCACACCAGCCGCAAGAGAGAGCAATGCTCTGGAAGCCAGTGTTTGGCCGGTGCCCACCGAAAACACCCTGAGTTTTCAGTGCACCCTGGAATCCGGTTCCAGCCTGGACATCCTGGTGGTTGACATGATGGGTCGTACGGTTAAGACCTTCCGCGAGCAGGGATTTGCCGGAACAAACAGGTTCGACTTTAACGTTGCCGGACTCACGTCCGGACTTTACCACCTGCAGGTGGTGTCCGCAGAAGGATTGCAACAAGTTCTTCCTTTCGGTATTCGGTGATCGGAAGACCCGCAGTGGGGGAGGACCTTCATTGCAAATTGTCAGACCCTGCGGTTAATTCCGCAGGGTCTGCTTTATTTACTGTGGCAACCGATCAGGGCCATTGCCCGTAAATAACTATTCGCGATCGGAATTTTGCCGCAACGCATCTATGGCTGCCTATTCTACGGACCTGTTTGAACTGATTCGCTCCATGAGTGCGACGGAAAAGGCGTATTTCAAGCGCTATGGGTATAAGAACGGCAGCCGGCGAAAGGATTATCTGAAGCTTTTTGATGCACTCGAAAAACAGAAGGTCTACGGCGAACCGGCTCTCCGGAAAAAGTATGAAGGCAATGGCGGCTTTCGCTCGTTGAGCGCCGCAAAAAATCACCTTTTTCACCAGGTTTTAAGTTCGCTGATTGAATACAACGCGAACAAGACCGCTGAAGACCAGGTCATTCGCCAGTTGCAGGAAGTCTGGTTCCTGCGCAACCGGGGAATGGACAAAGCGTGTTCAAAACGGCTGAATTCAACCTGGAAAACCATTCAGGCAACCGGTTTGCAAGTCTTTTCCCCAGGGCTTTTTCCAGTTGAATCCGCGCTAATCCCCTACACGGAGGCAGGATATCAGGAGCGGTTTGAATCGCTTGATCGGGAACTGGGAAACCTTCGGGACCTACAAAATCTCACGGAAATCCGGACTTTATATGCAAAAATGACCCAAATTGTTACCACATGGGGAGTTATTGTTCGCGATCCGCGCCATATAGCAGCCGTAGAAGAATTGCTGGCCCATCCGCTGCTAAAGGATGAAGGCCTGGCACGGATGTTTGAAGCAAAATCCATGCTTCACGGCATCAACAAGATTCTCAACCAGGTTATCTGCCGGTATGATGTTGCCCTGGTTCACGCTCGAAAAGCGGTGGAGCTTCATGAGCGCACTCCTGAATTGCCTCAGCGGTATCAGCGTTCTTATCTTATGGCGCTGTTTAATATGCTCAATGACCTTGTCGGCGCCGGTCAATTTGGGGAATTTGACGCACTCAAAGACCGGATCGGGACTTATATCAGCCAAATGCCAGACTCGGAGTTTAAGATCGAATCCGAAGCCAACCTGACCTGCCGGATTGTGTATAAGGAAATGTTAGAGCGGAATTACCAGACTTCCTGGCTTGCTTCAGAATCGCTAAAAAAGGGACTTCGACATTTCGACTTTCAACCCCATCTGAATGTGCAGCACCGCTATCTGATTGCCTGCGCCAACTTCTATACCGGCAGGACCGAGGAAGCCCAAACATGGGTCGCCGACCTGCTCAGCGATCCCCATCTGGAGAGCTTTCGCGATTACCTGGCCTTCAGCCTGATGCTCAACCTCATTATTCATCTTGAACTCGGCAATCGGGAACATCTTGCTCATGCCCGCGAACGCGTCCAGAAAGTATTTAGCAAACGCGAAATTCTCTTTGAGCTGGAACAGGTTTTCCTCGCTTTTTTAAAGGGTTTTGAGCGGCTGCCGGATGACCAGACACTTCGCAAACAGGCATTTATAGAACTCCGCGATCAATTGCAACCCCTGCGGGAGGATCCTTTTGAGCGCAATGCCTTCGATTATTTTGATTTCGAAATCTGGCTCGAAGCCAGGATCAACAATATCACGATGGAAGTGGCAGCAGCCCGCTGGAAAAAGAACCGGATAACAAAAAACTGATTTGATCGAGGGATACGCCCTTACCGGTTACCTACTCCTAAAAAAGGATTATTTTCGAAGCTCCAAACCGCTAGCCAGTTGCTCTCGATCTCCCTGGCTCCCTTGAAGACCATAATTTCGGTAAAACTGGCGCCTTAGTTCAACGGATAGAACGTGGGTTTCCGGAACCCAAGATAAAGGTTCGATTCCTTTAGGCGCTACCATAAAGGGACTGCATAACCGCAGTCCTTTTTTAGTATTTCCATTCGGTAAATAATCAAACACGTTGTCCTACTCAACGCCATCCTGATAAATCTCCTGATCCCATGGAGCACCCAACAATCCCGGAAAATCCGCAGGATTTACGCGAATCCCGGAATTTTATAGAACAGATTATTGACGAGGATTTGCTCAGTGGCAAATACCAGGGCCGCGTTCATACCCGTTTCCCTCCGGAACCCAACGGATATCTGCACATCGGTCATGCCAAGGCCATTGTGACCAATTTTGAATTGGCTAAAAAGTACGGGGGAAAGACCAACCTGCGCTTTGATGATACTAATCCTTCGGCCGAAGAGCAGGAATATGTGGACGCGATACGCGAAGACCTCCATTGGCTCGGATACCGGTGGGGTGAGCAGGAATTTTACGCCTCTGATTACTTTGACCAGCTCTATGAGTGGGCCGTCCGGTTAGTTCGCCAGGGCAAGGCCTACGTGGATGATTGCAGTGCCGAAGACATCCGGCGAATGCGCGGCAATACCGTCGAGCCGGGTGAGGACAGTCCGTTTCGCAACAGAACGCCGGAAGAAAACCTGGATTTACTGGAGCGGATGAAAAACGGGGAATTCTCCGAAGGGTCCCGGATTCTCAGAGCTAAAATTGATATGGCTTCGCCAAATATGCATCTTCGGGATCCGGCCTTGTACCGGATACTGAAAGCGCCGCACCATCGGACCGGAACCCAGTGGTGTATTTACCCGATGTA
>JANNSM010000215.1:0-2488 GCA_031402635.1 Bacteroidota bacterium
CCCAAATGGCGAAAATTTTGGATGATATGGGCTTCAAAAATGTCTACGACCTCGAAGGCGGCGTGAAGGCCTGGAAAAAAGCCGGTCTGCCCGTTCAGCCGCTTGCCGAACTGCAGTCGTTTAATGCAGAGGCTCCGGTGGCCGAGGCACAACCCTGATAACACCCTATCCTGAAACCGATTATTCGGTAACTTCCACAAATCAAGACCGCTGGTCAGGTCAACCCATGCGTTACGGTTTCGTCATTGACAACAGGAAATGCATCGGGTGTCACGCCTGCACAGTTGCCTGCAAATCGGAACACGAAGTTCCCCTCGGGGTTAACCGCACCTGGGTAAAACAGGTCGAAAAGGGTGTTTTTCCCCATACCAGCCGCCACTTTTCTGTAATGCGCTGCAATCACTGCAGCGAGGCACCTTGTGTGACGATCTGCCCGACCCAGGCCCTGTTTATCCGCAAGGACGGTATCGTGGATTTTGACAACCGGCGCTGCATTGGCTGCAAAAGTTGTATGCAAGCCTGTCCTTATGATGCCCTGTACATTGATCCGGAAACCCATACTGCCGCCAAGTGCAATTATTGCGCCCACCGGATAGATATTGGCCTTGAGCCAGCCTGTGTGATCGTCTGCCCGGAGCATGCCATCATCTCTGGTGACCTGGACAACCCCAACACCGAAATTTCGCAATTGCTGGCCCGCGAGCAGGTTTCTGCGCGCAGAACCGAGAAGGGCACCAAGCCGAACCTGTTTTATATCAACGGGGATGAATCCTCCCTGAACCCGACGGCAACGGCTCGCAGCGATCAGTATTTTTGGAACAGCCAGTCGCGGGGGGTGGGGCATTTTTCCCGCTTTGTCCAACGCCGGGAGAAAGTTGCAGACGTATTGGACCTGGCTGCAAGATTGGAATCGCCGGCTGCCGGTTCAATGTCGGAAAAATCGGTGCGTCAGGTCGAAGTGCTGATGGGCAAAGCCCGACGCATTTATGATACTCCAGACAAAGGATTGCTCTGGGGAAGGGAGGTCTGGACCTATGTCTGGACCAAATCCATCGCTTCGGGGGTAGTCCTTGCCTTAGGTCTTTGCAACCTCACCGGAACAGGACTTTTACCGGACGCCCGCGCCGAAACGCTGACGGTGGTGCTGGGTTTGCTTTTTCTGATGTTGACCGGGGCATTGCTGATAGCAGATCTGGACCAGCCGCGCCGATTCCTTTACGTGATTTTCAGGCCCCACTGGAAATCATGGCTGGTGCGCGGCGGCTACCTGATTACTTTTTTTGGCGCTGCCCTGAGTCTTTGGGGAGCCGGTTTGCTTTTTGGGTTCGAAACACTCCGCACTGCCGGACGCTGGTTGGCCTACCCGCTGGCCTTTGGCACAGCGATTTATACCGCTTTTCTGTTTGCCCAGGCCAAAGGCCGGGATTTTTGGCAAAGCCCCGTTCTGGCGCTCCACATGGTAATCCATGCGGTGATGGCAGGGGCTGCCGTAATGTTGCTGGCTGGCTTCGCCGATTCATCGCTGGCAGGTTGGTCAATCCCTGCCGCAAGGTTGCTTTCGATTACCATAATCGCCAATCTGTTGGTGACGGCTGCCGAACTAAGCCTCACCCATGCCAATATCGCCATTGAACAGGTGGTCGGCGATATTACCGCGGGTGATTACCGCAACATGTTTTGGGGAGGCGTGGTCATCGCCGGAAACCTACTACCGCTGGCCGGTATTTGGCTTGTGGCTGCATTTAATCCTGCTTCCATCTGGATAATCCCCGCCGCATTGCTGGTTTTGGCCGGTCTGTGGATAGGAGAGAAAATTTGGGTCGAAGCGCCGCAGCGGCTACCCATGTCCTAAATAATAATTGCCATGGCAGGTTTAGATAAACCGGGTTTGTTGGAGCGCATCGCGGAAAGTATCGGCATCATCCCTGATTTGCACCCCCGCGAACAACAAAATGATGCAGCACTGCCATCGCTGACCGAGCCTGGTGATCTCAAAAACTACCCGCCACCGGATCGCTGGGATGACTGGACGGAGTACGAAGCCAAATCCTGGCCAAGGCGAGAGAAAAAGCATTACCGGATCGTTCCCACCACGTGTTTCAATTGCGAATCAGCCTGCGGTATGCTGGCTTACGTGGACAAGGAAACCGGCAAAGTCCGCAAGTTTGAAGGCAACCCCTGGCACCCCGCCAGCCGTGGTCGCAATTGTGCCAAAGGTCCGGCTACCATCAACCAGATCAATGACCCGGACCGGATTCTGTACCCGTTGCGGCGCAGCGGTCCACGGGGCAGTGGACAGTTTGAGCGGGTTACCTGGGATGAAGCTCTGAACGATATTTCATCGCGGATTGGCAAGGCCTTGCGCGAAGAGCGCCGCAATGAAATTGTTTACCATGTGGGCCGGCCCGGGCATGAGGGGTACATGGATCGCGTGCTGAAGGCCTGGGGCGTGGATGGACACAATTCGCACACCAACGTCTGCTCTTCC
>JANNSM010000216.1:0-2316 GCA_031402635.1 Bacteroidota bacterium
GAAGGCAAATCCTGTGGCATCAGCTATGGAGCATCGGAAGGCCCGGTAGCTTCGACCATGCCCGAATTTTCTACAGAGCCAGGCTCACCGTTCTACGAGGCCGCACGTGCAGTTTACGAAAAAGATCAGAACGTCACGGAAGAGGAGCGCATTATCGCGCTCTACTGGGCGGATGATCCGGGGGAAACATCAACTCCTCCCGGTCACTGGGTTTATATCATGAATAATATGGTGCGTTCCCGGAAAATGAATCTTGAACAGTCTGCTGAAATGTATGCCCTGACCGGGGTGGCTATGGCAGATGCATTCATTACGGTCTGGTACACTAAATACCAGGTCTATATGGTCCGGCCAAAGACTTATGTGCGTGAATTTATGGGCGACCCGGACTGGGAGCCGTGGGTTGAAACGCCGCCATTCCCGGAGTATGCTTCCGGTCACTCCGGAGTTTCTGCAGCGGCCGCAACGGTCCTTACCGATCTGCTGGGTGACCAGCCCTTCGTGGATTCTACCCACCTGATTATCGGCCTGGCTCCGCGTGCGTTTGATAATTTCTGGGCTGCTGCCAAGGAGGCCGCAGAATCCAGGCATTACGGTGGCATTCATTACCGTGCAGGTATTGAAGATGCACTGGGCCAGGGAAAATGTGTTGGTGAAACCGTCATCTCCAGTATTTCCACCCGAAAGGCGGCAGCATCCGCAACGACTGCTGAATCAAAGTAATTCCGAACGATCAACCAGCAAATACAACAGCCATGAAACGCGTGATTTTCTTTTTGCTTCTGATCGCTCCGGTGATCGCCACTCAGGCCCAAACGGTGGTGAGCAAGGCCAAACTGGAACAGAACCTCAGTGGACAGCTCGATAAATCCAAGAACAACAATGGACGGGCTTTGTACTACGATTTCGTTTACCTCAGCACGGACGAAGCCTCTTACAAGTGGGATGACGCGGGTGCAACCCGGGGTTCCATTCGCTACCGTCTGGATTTTTTCCGGGATGCCGCCCGCAAGGATCTGCTGCTTTCCCTGCCGGTCAAAATGCGGAATCTGATTACCTCCTACTACGTGGATGTCATTTTTACGAATGCCAAATTCCCCGATCCGTCACTACGCGAAAAGGGAGCCACCATGATTTTCAAAAAGGATGTTCATTGGGCCCGCACAAAATTCGTTCCGCATGAAGGTTGTGAACGCGAGGACGGCAACTGGGAGAGGATTGACAAGGTAGAATCCTACGAGCAACTCATGGATTACCTCGTGCGCCAATTGGACAACAACGTCAAATTTGACTGTTACCGCTGAACAGCCTTGTGGCGGGATAAGAACGGATTGAACATTTTCCTGCCTTCTGCGCTTTCTTCAGCGTTGAATTAAACAACCAGGCCTTTCCGAACTTCGGGAAGGCCTGGCTGTTTAGCTAGGTATGAGTTGTACAGGCTGATGCAAAATTCGTCCTCCGGTATCCAGGCACGGATAAATTGGCTGATGGCCAGGCCCGCCCGCATGGCCATGGTTCTAACTCCGTTTTGGGCATGTTTCGGAGCTTTTACCCTTTTGTTTTCCCGCATTGCAGGAGGACAGACTGAAGTTCTATGGAGTGTAGCAACTACTTTTTTACTGACGTTTTCCTCGGCCACAGCAATCGGCGGCCTGTTTGCCGGCAAATGGCTTCATTACACCGCAAGTTGCCTGGCCGGTTACCTGCTATTAGCCCTTGTTCTGGCGGCTGGGGTTAGTCAATTGCAGGCTGGAAGTTTTGAAGAAATCAAAACTTACCCGGAAATGTATGCCGCTTTTTTTCTTAGCTTTTTCATGATCACCGGTGTTACCGGAGCAGTGCGGGCTATTGCCTCTTTTCTGCACGATTGAATTCCGTGCGTTAACCGAATGCGGCTTTCCT
This sequence comes from Bacteroidota bacterium, assembly GCA_031402635.1. Taxonomy (GTDB): domain Bacteria; phylum Bacteroidota; class Bacteroidia; order Chitinophagales; family BACL12; genus WGOA01. Next base: position 1,903 of record JANNSM010000216.1, read on the forward strand.
GTCCATGACCGGTGCTTGTATCCTTAATGGACCAACTCACTTTCCACCGGCTTTCGGCTGCTAAGTCCGGATTTGCGAACTTGCGCACCTAAACAACCGACTATGGCTGCCGCGCCCATCCGACTGTTTGTTACCGGAGGAACCTTTGACAAGGAATACGATATGATCAACGGACATTTGTATTTCAAAGACACCCATTTGCCGGAGATGTTTGCCTTGGGCCGTTGTACCCTCCCAATCCAGATAAGGACCCTGATGATGATTGACAGTCTGCAGATGACGCCTGTTGACCGTGAACGCATGGTGGAGCACTGCCGCACGGTGGCATCGGATCGCATCGTGGTGACGCACGGAACCGACACCATGGCAGAGACCGCCGCTGCACTTGGTCGCAGCAGTCTGAATAAAACCATC
>JANNSM010000217.1:0-5162 GCA_031402635.1 Bacteroidota bacterium
AATTGTTCGGGCTGATATCCCAGCGCTCGTTCCGCGTGTAAATTTCCGAAGGAAGGATGGAAACGCGGAAAGCTTTTGGCTCGGCGGTCATGGCACCGGCCAGATTCAAGCGGTCGGGATCTTCGTCCCGGCCGACCATGAGTCGGAAAAACAAACTGTCATTTTTGTAATCCGATTCCAGTACTGTTACGGGTGTGTGCAGACTGTCTGAAAACCAGATTTTCTCTGCCCGGGTAAAAAGTTGGGGTTTATTTTCGATGGTGTTAATGTCTACCACCCAGCCCTCTGCCCGGATTTCTCCATACCGGAGCTCGGGTACGCGCGAACGAAAATCAAAAGTGGAAAGACCGCTGTTAAAACTGCCTGAGAAAAAAGCATTCTGAACACGACCCAGTTTTGGATCGAGGAGTTTGAGAAATTCTTTGCTGTCATAGATGTTCACCTCAAAGATTAAATCCTGTTCGGGTACACCAATGGGAATACTCCACCCGGCACGTGGAAAGTAATGATTGACCAGTTGGCGGATGGCATCCGGTAACCGGGTCAGGGAAAAATTGCCATCTACCGCGGCACTGAACAGATCCGCCTCCAGGTCAAGCGTTCTCAAACCGTTTCGCTCATTGGCCTGCAGGCTCAGCGAATCCATGAAGTATTCTCTGTTGGCATCCTCCAGTGCAAGCTGGTAAACGCCGGCCCTTCCCAAAACAGAATCTATGTTATCTCCAACAAGATTCAGGGAGAAACGGCCTTTCATACACAGGGTCTGTGGAAGCAGCCCCAGTGCGAAAAAATCGATGTTGCGAACTTCTGTATTGAAATCAAACACCGGCAATTCGCCTCGCAAATCAATCGTGCCCTGAAAAGTCTGGTCAAAGTTGGCATCTGTTGATTCCAAGAAACCTTCAAGAAATCCTTCCTGAATCTGCCCGTCAAAGACCAGATCCGTGTACTGATAACCTTTCACTACCAAAGAAGAAACACGGGCATCGAGCCGGGCAACGAGGTTTGCTAATCCGAATCCGGAAGAATTGCCGGTACCTTTAACGGCTGATTTTACGGTGACCTCACCGAGCCATTCCGGCCTGCCCGTCCAGCGTCCGAGATCAAAATTGCTCAGGTCAAGATTACCGGAATACGAGACCAGGTTAAGGTCAGGTTCAACTTTGAGGTTCAAGTCAGAATTGACCGCGCCCAATCCCGTGTATACCTGTCCGAAAGCCACGAAATCCTTTGGGAAACCGATGAATTCCCCTTTTGCCTGAATGGCCCCAAGTTGGTTAAGCGATGCGGGGAGTCTAAGACCAGGCAACAGCGCCTGAACGTCTGACATATTAGTTTGCAGATCTTCCAGGTTGAATTCCACAAAACTCTCCACGGCATCCGGCAACCCGGCAACATCGAACCGCCCGAGAAGGCTGCTGGACTGCCCGAAAGCCAGCTCCAGATCCCGGCCGTGCAAGTCGTTTACATAACCGTAGAGGTGGCCGGTGAGGCTGACCACGCCGTTAACTACGTCCAGGCCCGGGGCAAACATTCTCAGGTCTGAAGCGCTGATCCGACTATTCCGAAACCAACCGTCCAGCCGGACTTTTTCCTCAAAATTTTCAAAGGAACGAAAGGTGCCATAATCCATAATCAAGGTATCAGAAATCCTGCTTTCCGGTGTTTCTAAAATAAGGCCGGCAAGCCTGGTCTGTTCATTGGTCAACTCAAAATCCGCGCTTAAACTGCTCAATTCAAAACCACTTTGGTCACGCGCCTGTATATTCCCAATCAGGGCTCGTATCGTGTCGGTATAAAAAACGGCATCACTGCATGACAAGTTGATGTCCTGTACATCAAGGTGGGCATAGTCCAGTCCCGGTCGGGGCTCTCGCCGCTGATCATCATAGCGAAAGCGGCAATTTTTCAACACTAACTCATCGGCCGAATACACCCAGCCGGATGTGTTCAGGTGAGGCGTATCAGGCGGCACAGACCAAATCGGTCCCCGGGCTGAATCCGGTTTGAAAAAAGTCACGTCCAGATCGCGAAATTCTATTTTGGTGGCGTGTAGAATTTTTGACGAAGGGTTGGTCCTCCGCATCAGCACCTGCAGATGTGGGATGCGTATGTCCATGTACGTCCTGGAATTGTGATCGGTGTAGCGAAACCGGCCATCCTCCATTTCCACATCGCCGAGGCCCAATTGCCAGGGTTTCCCCTTTTTCTTTTTGGGCGAAGCAGCCCGCTCACCCGGCAAAGGACCTTCGACCTGACCGCCCAGACGACGGGTGAACTCCGAAAAATTGAAGGTTGAGTCGCCCATTTCACGGCGCATTGAAAACTGAGCACCTCTGATCCGGATATGTCGGACTTCTAATTGACGGCGAAACGGATTGAATGCATCCACACGGGTTACCAGCTCCCGGCTGTAAAGGAGCGTATCGCCGTTGTAGTCTTTAATGTAAACCTGACCGAAAGCAAATTTTCGCACAAAGCGCAGGCGCACCTGTTGGATGCTTACTTGCGTCCCACTCCGGCTGCTGGCCCAGGCTGAGGCGCGTATCGCGGTCCAGCGCTGAACGCCGGGAAAAAGAAATAAACCGTAAAGCAAAAGGATCAACAGGGCCGGCACCAGTGCGATTCCCAGGAGGAATCGTATGGCGCGTTTGCGCCATTTGCGGAAACGGCCGGGTACTGCGTCTTCGTTGACCATGCTTGGGCAGGAGTGTCCGGGGCTGGTTTATCTTTACCGGCGAAGATACCGATTTAACTATGCGTCCATGTTCAGGCCAGTGACCGGAGCCCCCGAACCGGAACCGGCCAGGGAAATTCTGCGGGAACCGGGTCCTGTCATACTCGGAATTGAATCTTCCTGCGATGATACGGCTGCAGCGGTTTGGGACGGAAGCAAGATCCGGGCCAACCTGATTGCCGGCCAGGACGTTCACCGCGCATACGGGGGCGTTGTTCCGGAACTGGCAAGCAGGGACCACGAAAAGCACATTGTCCCTTTGGTGAGATCGGTTCTGGAGCAAAGCGGACTTGCTCCAAAGGATTTACAGGGAATTGCCTTTACCCGCGGCCCCGGCCTGTTGGGCAGCCTTCTGGTAGGCGCTTCCTTTGCCAAGGCACTGGCCTGGGGCTGGAATTTGCCGTTGCTCGGCATCCATCACATGAAGGCCCATGTACTGGCGCATTTTATCCGCGAGCCATTTCCCCCGTTTCCTTTCCTGTGCCTGACGGTCTCCGGGGGCCATACCCAGATTGTGCTGGTTGAGTCTCCGCTCAGCATGAAAGTACTGGGTCAAACTCTTGACGATGCGGCCGGTGAAGCTTTTGATAAATGCGGCAAATTGCTCGGGCTTGATTACCCGGCAGGACCCCTCGTTGACCGCCTGGCCACCGAAGGTGATCCCATGCGGTTTGCTTTTGCCCGGCCGGATATGCCGGGACTGAACTTTAGTTTTAGCGGGTTGAAAACCTCCGTCCTGTATTTTTTACAAGCTCAAACCCGGCTTGACAGTCACTTTATTCAGGAAAACCTGGCGGACCTCTGCGCCGGTATTCAGGAAAGCATCATTCGAATTTTGTTGCAAAAATTTGAACTGGCCGCAGAGCAAACCGGCATCCATAACGTTGCGCTGGCCGGCGGAGTTTCGGCCAACCGGGGTTTGCGAACGCAGGTTCAGGCCCTTGCCAGCCGCCGCGGCTGGACCGTCTACCTTCCCGATCCTGAGTATTGCACGGATAATGCGGCCATGATTGCCAGAGCCGGTGCTTTCCAGTTTCAGGCTGGCCTTTTAGGCGACCAGTCCCTTTCTGTTGAAGCCCGTCTGGTTTGGTGAGCACGGTTTCAGCAGTCCGTAAAACCACCCGTTTTTGGTATTTTGCCAGTCCAGATGCGATTGAACAATTTTATCAAAGCCGGAGCGCTGATCATTTTATGCTGCTTGTATGGCATGATCGGGACATTCGGCATCCATTTACCCGGAGCGGGTAATAGTTCCCGAAATCTCCCTGCGCCACCTCAGGCCCCTGATTTTATATCCTGGGAGTCGTTGCGCAGAACGGACCCCGCCACGGGTGCAGTTCCCTCCGAGCGCCTTTGGCAAACCTGGCAAATTTTGCGTGACCAGGGCCGCCTTCCGGCGATCCGGCTTCGGCGCTCCTCTGCTGCCGACTATACCTGGGAGCCCGTTGATGATGCACTGGCTTCGATGTCGGTTACCCAAATTGTCTGTGATCCTTCAAACCCGCAGGTATTTTATTTCTGCACGGGTGAGGGCTGGTTCAATGCCGATGCCGTGCGGGGTGCCGGTGTCTGGAAGTCTGAAGACGGCGGGCAGAGCTGGGAGCGTCTGGCTTCAACCACAGGACCGGAATTCTGGTATTGTCAGGATATGGTGGTTCATCCCTCAAGCGGAGATGTCTATGTCGGCACGAGAACCGGAGGCATCCGGCGCTCTGGTGACGGCGGCATTACCTGGGAACAGGTGCTCGGAACGGGCAACGGTTCCCAGCGCAATTCGATCTGCGATCTGGAATTAACCGCCAGTGGAGGTCTGTTTGCCGGTATTGGAATTTTTGAAACCGATGGCCTCTATTTTTCCGCCACCGGCGATGCCGGGAGTTGGACCAAAATGACCAATGGATTTCCGGATGAAGGAATCTGGAGGGTCGAAGTGGCGGTCGCGCCATCCAATGACCAGGTTGCGTATGCCGTGCCGCTGGCCACCGATTATCTGATTGAAGGTGTTTACCGGACAGACAACGGCGGCGCAACCTGGACTGCCGTGAGCAATCCGGGAGGTAACCGGGAATTTGCGGCCAGTCAGGGTTGGTATGACCTCACGCTGGCGGTTGACCCCAATGACGAAAATGTTATTGTCGCCGGAGGCCTGGATACCTGGCGAAGCCGGGACGGCGGTAATACCTGGCAGAAACTCAGCAGCGGCAGGCCCGACAGCCTGCTGACCCGCTACATGCATGTTGACCAACACGGAATCTTTTTCGTCAACTCCGACACGGTTTACTTCACCAATGATGGCGGCATTTACCGCTCTGACAATTTCCGCGATGACCAACCGGTGATTTACGAACGCAACCTTGGTTATGCTGTAACCCAGTACTATGCGGGAGACATCGCTCCCGAGGCCGGAGACTCACGCGTGCTGGGC
>JANNSM010000218.1:0-4595 GCA_031402635.1 Bacteroidota bacterium
CCAGATACCGGCGCCGGTATCGCCACTGTTATCTTCGACCTTGGAGTCAAACAGGGTCATGGTTCCCGATGCGATGTAAAGACCGGCTCCCAGCGGGGATTCACAGTTTTTAAATACCGATTTGGATGCCGAAAAAGTACCTGAGCTGTAAACCCCGCCGCCTTCAACCGAAGACCGGCCGCCTAGCGCTTTGATATCGCTCAGGGTTAGATTGCCTTGGTTCAGGATAGCTCCGCCCCGGCCTGCGTCACCAACACCGTTGGCCAGACCCAGCGCAAGCGTGAAGCCACGGAGAAGGACCGTTGTTCCGCTGTTGATCGTGATAATCCTGGAGAGGCTGTTGGCATTGATCGCCGTAGAGGTACTTCCTAAACCAACAATGGACAGGTTCTTGGTGACAACTAGTTCACCGGAACTGAGGTTGATGACTGAACCTGCCAGAGAACTGTTCAGCAAAACGGTGTCGCCGGGTGCTGCTGCGGCAATTGCATCACGAAGACTGCCTGGCCCGCTGTCTGCCGTCGAGGTTACCGGGATGACTGTGGCCCGTAAGGTTGTGCTTCCCGCCAAAAGGGCCAGAAACAGAATCAAGTAAGATGTTGTTTTCATGTTCTATCAAATTGGAAATCAGCTTTTTGAACTGTAACAGATGAATATACGGCAAGGTGCTTTCAGTTAATAGTGTTTAGGAATTCTTTCGCTGATGTATTTAGTAAGTGTAAAAAACAAGCGGATAAACGGACTTTGAATAGCATGCAGTTTTTGATCATGGGGTAACCCATTAAGTATTTTTATGATGTATTGCATCGGCCATTTTGACCGTATACCGGGGGCGCGAAAGCAGCGGAGGGCTCGTTGGTGGCGGTATCAAATGGGTTATTTTGACCGTTTACCGGCTGTCGTGGTCGTGAATCCTGTTTCCACTACCTTAGAAGGGTGAATACTACCCGTTATCCCCTGATTTTGCTGTTGTTTTTGTATGCAGCTCTTCCGCTTAAAGCCCAATTGACTGGTGCGCTGGTGCTGGATACCACGATCTTTGACGGCCTGGAGCGATCCTATATCGTGTTTGTACCGTCCGGCTATGACGGGCTGGAGCCTGTCCCGCTGGTGCTCAATCTGCACGGTGCCGGTTCCACGGCTATTGAGCAGGTGGTTTACTCGCAGTTGAACAACGTTGCGGATACCGCCGGCTTTCTGGTGCTTATCCCCGATGCGGTGGATAATTTCTGGAACAGTGGCTTCAGCTACCTACCGCCCGACGCACCGGATGACGTCGCTTTTCTGCTTGCTCTGATTGATTCTGTCAGCGCCACATACAACGTGGATGCCAACCGCGTTTATAGTACCGGTATGTCGAATGGGGGCTTCATGAGTTACCGGCTTGCCTGCGAGGCCGCTGACCGTTTTGCCGCCATTGCTTCCGTTACCGGTTCCATGGCCGACAATGTTTATTCGTCCTGTTCTCCTTCCAGACCGGTTCCGGTCATGGAAATTCACGGAACTAGTGACCTGACGGTTCCCTATGACGGGGGAATAGCCTCCACGCCGATTCCGGATGTTGTGGAATTCTGGAGAGCGCACAACGAATGTCCGTTGACGCCGCAAACATTCGATTTTCCGGATTTGGAAACAGAAGGCTGTACGGTTTCGCAAGAGCGTTATTTTCCCTGCAAGGACTGGAGCGAAATGATCTTGTTGCGTGTTAACGGAGGAGGTCATACCTGGCCGGGTTCTTTTCCGCTGCCTGGCGCAGGGTGCACCAACCAGGACATTCGCGCCAATGCAGAGGTTTGGAAATTCTTTCGTCAGCACAACCTGCAGGACGAGTTTACCGGCTTGCCCGCTCCCGCACAAGCCGCCGGAATAAAGATTTCGCCCAATCCCGCACAAACCACCGTCAGGCTGAGCGGTGCCGCGGGAACCCGGTTCCGCATTGTTGACTTCACCGGCCGCACCGTCACAGCCGGCGCTCTGCAAACGGACCGGCAGAACATTTCCACCGGCAACTGGTCACCCGGTGTGTACGTTGTTCAGGAAGAAAGCGGAGCTACCAGCCGCCTTCTTATAGTTCCATAAGCCCTGGGTTCCGTAAGTTCAGAATTCCAAAAGTCCCGGGTTCTAAAAACCCTGGGTTCCGTAAGCCAGGCTTTGTTCCGGACTATGACGAGATGGCGGCGGCACGGCCGATTGCCTGGTACAAATCATAGCAGGCGTCAAAATCCGGTTCAACCGATAGCAACCGTTGATGGTACAGCGCGCCATGCTGAGGTACTGCCAGCCAAACCTGATCGGGCGTAAACCTGTTAAGCCAGGTTGACGGAAGATCACCGGAAAAAGGCTGCGCGTTGCGTGCCGGAAAAATCCGGAACAACCACCCTTCGAACGATCTTGCATTATTGGCGGCACGCTCAAAGGCATCCACTTTTTCGGAAGCTTGGATATGGGAAAAGGTAATTTTCCCCCCGGGACTGATTTCCACCAGCTCATCAGCATCGTAAACATCCGGCTTAAAATAGAATAACTCGCTTTCGCGAAAAACGAAAACCGGCATATAGCGGTGGGTCTGAAAAGTAAAGGGCAAACCGGTTGCGGAAATGGTTGCCCGCACCAGCATTCGCCGTAGGTCGCTGTCTTTCTGTACGCGCTGCTTCCGACGGCTTTTGCCAAAACCGAAATAGTACAACAGGTAAAGCACAAACAAAAAAATCAGCATGGTGGCGGGAAAAAAGGAGAGCAGACCCAGCGAAAATCCGGTCAACCCCAAAGCGATCACCAGAATCATGCGCAATCGCTGAAGGCGATAGGTTTGCTGGAATGCCGGCAAATCAAATTCGAGTTTCCGGGTTACTTCTTCCCGGAAGGCCTGGGGTGATAATTGCCTGATCGTGCTAGACGGCATGGCTTACCGGGAGGTTCCGGTTTCGTCATTAGGGAATTCTGCGGGCGCGGATTCTTTGACGAGAAATTTTTCTGATTCTGCGAAGTGTTGACGCTGGAAAAGCAGAACGCTGAACACCCCGATGGTGATCGCGGCATCGGCAATATTGAATACCGGTTGGAAAAAAGTATAGGAGCGACCGCCGAATAGCCAGGGTGGATAATGACCCTGCAGAATCGGAAAGTAGAACATGTCCACTACTTTGCCATAAAAGACCGGGGCGTATCCGCCGGCATCAGGAAACAACTGCGCAACAGGACCGATTACGCTGCTTTCGGAAAAAAGCAATCCGTAAAAAATGGAATCCAGAATATTGCCCATTGCTCCGGCAAAGACGAGGGCAATACTGAAGAGCAAACCGTACGGAGCGCTCTTGCGGACCAGCGACCACAGGTATGCTCCGATAAAAGAAACGGCGATGATGCGGAACAGCGTGAGGAATAACTTGCCATTGCGGCCACCGAATTCTATGCCGAAGGCCATTCCTTCATTTTCTGTAAAATGAATGCGGAATTTTTCAGAGCCGAAAATCAGCGATCCGGTTTCCAGAATGTAATTGGTCTTGATGTGGAACTTGAGTCCCTGATCAACAAGGAGTACCCCCAGAATAGTTAGGATCGGAATCCAGGCCTTTAGCTTCAAGTGCGCTTACTGTTGTGCCTTTTTGGCCTCAATGCTCAGTGTGGCGTGGGGTACCATCCGCAGGCGTTCTTTGGCAATGAGCTTGCCGGTTTCGCGGCAGATGCCGTAGGTGCCGTTTTTAATCCGAACAAGGGCTTTTTCCAGGTGGTCAATATACCGGATCTGCCGCGCGGCATGCTGGTTCAACTGTTCCCGTTCCAACGTTCCCGCGCCGTCTTCCAGACTGCGGAAACGGCCGTCATTCTCGTCGGCGTTGTAGTTTCCCTTGCGGCTGATCTGATCCTGAAGATACTCCAGTTCCTGCCGGGCAGCAACCAGTTTCTTATCAATCAATTCTTTGAATTCAACCAGTTCATCTTCGGAGTAGTGTTGCTGCTCGTGTGGCCTGGAAGTTTCGTCTGCGGTTTTTTGAACAATCGCACCGGCTTTGGCTGCAGCGGCGGCTTCTTTGGCCAGCGCCGTTGTGGGAATGGGGCGCTCAATTCGGGGAAGAACTAAACTGGCTCTAAGAAACTCTCGCTGATCTGCTTTTTGCTTGGCCTTTTGTGCGGCTTTGGAAGCCGACTTGCTTGGGGCTTTAGCTGCGGGCGCTGCGGCTGGCTTGTCCGGTGATTTTTCAGCAGGCTTTGCGGTAGACTTAGCGACAGGCTTATCTGAGGATTTAGCGGGTGTGGATTTGGCGGGAATTTTTTCAGTGGGCACGGCGACCGGTTTGACGGGAGTTTTTGCTTCGGGCGCGGTGGCCGGTTTAGCGGGAGATTTTTCTGCGGGCGCTGCGGGCGCTGCGGCCGGTTTGTCGGCCGGTTTGGCCGGAGCGGAGCTTCGCTTGTTAGCGGCGACGACCGGTTTCCCGGACGCCGCCGCTGACTTGCTGGTAATGCCCTTGGAGCCCGGTTTACTGGCCGGAGCTTTCAAAGGAGATTTCTTATTCGGAGCAACGACTTTTTTAGCCGAAGCTTTAACCGGCGGCTTTTTTGCCGCAGGTTTTTTAGCGGCGGCGGCCGGTTTCCCG